>CAMAVT010000101.1 GCA_945861775.1 Bifidobacterium breve | reverse complement strand
AAACGAGCAAGGATCCCGCGCAACGTGGCGAGCTAGCCAAAATTTGGGCAATCTGGGCCGATGGTTTCGTCAGTGATGGGTTTGGGGTAGTCCACCGAGAGGAAGCATCGGTGACCGACCTCGCTCAACTTGTGCCAAATGCGGCCGGTCTTCTTGTAGCTCGTGAATGTGAAGTTTTTGGGCGGCTACTTGAGGGAGCTGAACGCCCTTACACGGTAATCCTTGGTGGGAGCAAGGTTGGCGACAAACTTGGTGTCATCGAGTCGCTACTACCAAGGGTTGACAATTTGCTTATTGGTGGAGGAATGGCTTACACGTTTCTTCTTGCCATGGGATACGAAATCGGGGATTCGATTTCACAACCGGATTTCGTTGAAGACGTTTTGGGTTTCATCGCGCAAGCCAAAGAGCAGGACGTTAATTTAATGCTGCCGGTGGACTTTGTTGTTGCCGATCGCTTTGCCCCTGACGCTCAGATACAAATTGTGGATCGCGATTTCATCCCAACCGGCCACATGGGTCTCGACATTGGACCCATAACGCGTGAGCAGTACTCGAGGATCATTGCCGGATCAAAAACGATTGTGTGGAACGGACCAATGGGAGTATTCGAAATGGAGCCCTTTTCCGGTGGGACTTTAGCAATCGCACAAGCAATGGCGGCATGTACTGGTTTCACGGTTATTGGAGGGGGAGATTCCGCTGCGGCTGTTCGAATACTTGATGTTGACCACGAGAAGTTTGACCACATCAGTACCGGTGGTGGCGCAAGTCTAGAATTCCTTGAGGGCAAAAAACTGCCTGGGCTGACAGTGTTGGAAGGAAAATAGAAAATGGCAAAGAGTGATCGGGTGCCGCTAATGGCGGGCAACTGGAAGATGAACATAAATCACTTTGAGGCTATTGCGTTAGTCCAAAAGTTAGCATTTGCACTCAACGAGGCCGATTTCGCTGCCGTTGAAGTCGCCGTGCTGCCACCTTTTACCGATCTGCGGTCGGTGCAAACCTTGATTCTGGGGGACAAGTACGACATTAAATATGGTGCCCAGGATCTTTCACCCCACGTAAAGGGTGCCCACACGGGAGATATTTCGGGGGCAATGTTGGCGAAACTAGGTTGCACTTTTGTCCTAACCGGGCACAGTGAACGACGCGCAAATCATGGGGAAGATAGCGAAATCGTAAACGCCAAGACGCAAGCTGCCCTGAGTAATGAAATAGTGCCAATCGTGTGTGTGGGCGAGTCCTTAGAGATTCGCGAGTCGGGTGACACTATTGAATTCATCCTCGGGCAGGTGAGCGATTCGCTACAGGGCGTCAGCGCCGAGGCAATTGCAGGCTTGGTAATCGCCTATGAGCCGGTGTGGGCGATAGGGACAGGCGCTGTAGCCACGCCAGCCGATGCCCAAGAGGCATGCGCCGCCATTCGAGAGCATGTCCGCAAGGAATGGAGCCCCGAGGCCGCCAAGGGAGTGCGAATTCTCTACGGCGGCTCCGTTAAGGCGGAAAACGTGTCGGCGATCATGGCTCAGCCAGACGTCGATGGAGCCCTTGTGGGCGGGGCGAGCTTGGACTCTGACGAGTTTGTTGGGATTATCCGCTACCGGATGCACCCGGCCGACCTTTAATTCCCTCGTGGGCATATCCTAAACTGTGTCTTTGCTTCATAATCGAAAGGTTCGAAACCGGTAATGCTTACTGCCTTGACCATCGCCCTTGCGGTGATCCTCATCATCACGAGCGTTCTGCTCATCGTCTTGATCCTGTTGCACCGCGGTAAAGGTGGTGGTCTCTCAGATCTGTTCGGTGGTGGAGTGAGTTCTTCAGTTGGTGGATCATCCGTCGCCGAGAAAAACCTGGATCGTTTGACAGTGGGGTTAGGCCTGATTTGGGCGGCTTCCATCGTTGCGGTTGGTCTACTCGTACGGACTGGTTCGTAAATATTTATTGATCGTAACCATTTCTTTTATTTCAAAAAATTATGATGTCTCGAAGGAGTAATTAATGGCTGGTGGAAGCGCAATTCGCGGTAGTCGTGTTGGTGCGGGGCCCATGGGCGAAGCTGAGCGTGGCGAGGCGGCACCACGGTTCTTCGTATCTTTTTGGTGCAGTCGAAGCCACGAATCTAAGCCGAGTTTCGCCATAGAAGCCGAAGTGCCAGACGAGTGGGATTGCCCCCGATGCGGTCTACCTGCGGGAACAGATAAAGACAATCCACCGATGCCACCCAAGATTGAGCCCTACAAGACCCACCTTGCCTATGTCAAAGAGCGTCGATCTGACAAAGACGGTGCCGCCATCTTGCAAGAGGCGATTGACAAACTACACGGAAGCTGACAGGTCGGTTATCGCATAAAGTTTCGCAGCTTCGATTCCGCGAGCCGGGGTCTGCTCAATCCACCCAATGTGGTTCACAATCGCATTAAGCGCTTCACGTTTTGTTTCGCCTCCGAGCAGCAGCAGTGTCAATTGTGAGTTATTCAGGGTGGAGAAACCCATAGTGACTCGTATGGGTGGCGGTTTCGGGGAATCGAATACTGGTGTTGCAATTAGCCGTGAATCTAACTCAGGTCTACCCGGAAACAGGGATGCAATGTGGCCATCAGGTCCAACACCAAGAATCACACATGAGAATTGCGGTGGGAAACCATCAGAACCGAAATCAATTAGTTCACGCATGTAGCTTTCCGCGGATTTGGTTGCGTCCTTAACTTGGTCGGAAGCAGGGATCCGATGGACATTGGACTCAACATAAAATTCACCGAGACTCGTTTCAATTCCGAAGTCATTGCGATCAATTGAGTCTGATTCAACAAATCTTTCATCGCCCCACCAGAAATGTGTGTTGGCCCACGTTTGTTGTGGAATCTTCTTAGCTACGTTCACTAGTTGAGCCGTGATTGAGAGCCCCGCACCACCACCGGTGAGAACTACGTGGTGCAACTTCTCTGGATCCGCATGCATGAGTAACCCCGTGAGTAGGTCGAGGGCCTCTGCAACGATATTTTTGGACACCCGAACTTGAGGTATCACGCAGTCTTCCCGGCATAGGAGCGAATTACCCATCCGTATACGTCGTCGGGATCAAGCCGACGCAAATCTTCATTTAGCAGTGTGGTCAAATCGCGACGCGGAAGTGAAATGAGGGCATCGGGCGCACCGGTTTGAGACAGGGTCGCAGTTCTTCCGTCGGCCCGGGTGATCGCGATCTCTCCCGATTCCGTTGTGATAACTACCGATTGAATTCCAGGTGAATCCGTAGATGTGATCTCGACGGTGGTATTCAGGGTTTTTTCCAACCACGTTGCGAGAAGGGTCGCGCTGGGATTATTGGATTCTGCGGTAATTGAGCAGCCGGTAACGGTAGCCGTGGGTTGGTCAAAGACGGTTGCCAAAATTGATCGCCAGGGTGTTAGCCGCGACCACGAAAGGTCCGTATCACCCGGCCGGTAACCACGGCCACGTCGCCGCAATTCCTCGAGAGGATCTTCACTGGTCGCGGAATCAGTAATCCTGCGCTGGGCGTGGCGGCCAATAGTGTCCTCCGCGGGCACTGCGGGTGCATGTGAGGGCCAAAAAGCAACAACCGGAGTATCGGAGAGCAATAGCGGGATCACAACAGAGTCGGCGTGATCGGCGAGTTCCCCACGCAGTCGCAATACGGCGACTTCGCCGGGTCCATCGTCACCGCCTACTGCAATTTCGGCGTCGAGTGAATGAGAACCCCGGCCCGGTCGTGGGATAACGGTGACAATCCGCATTGGGTGCTGTCGGGCTGCGAAGACGGCACCCGATGTGGCATCAGACTGAAATTCCTCATCGGTGAGGATTAACATGGTGAGCACCATGCCTGTTGTCGGCGATCCTTGTCGGTGCCGCTCAGCGGAAATCGCTGCGGCAATTGCACCACCACTCGTGTTTTCGAGTCGGATCATGGCCGCCTCCACGTACGTCCGTCACGGGCAATCATTTCATGTGATGAAGTTGGTCCCCAGCCACCGGAGGCGTACTGCTCGGGAGCGCCTTGCGATTCCCAGTACTTCAGAATTGGGTCAAGGATCTCCCAACTAAGTTCCACTTCTTCGTGGCGAGGGAAGAGTGGCGGATCACCCAGGAGAACGTCGAGAATGAGTCGCTCATAAGCCTCGGGGCTGGTATCAACGAATGAGTCACCGTATTGGAAGTCCATCGTGACATCCCGAACTTGGATTGAAGTCGTGTCGGGTACTTTCGAACCAAAACGAACCGTAACGCCTTCATCAGGCTGGATACGAAAAACCAGAGCATTGTTGCTCAATTCTGTAACTGAGGAAGAACTAAAAGGTAAATGTGGCGCCCGTTTGAAAACAATGGCAACTTCCGTGACTCTTCGGCCAAGACGTTTACCGGTGCGCAAATAAAACGGAACACCTGCCCACCGGCGATTGTCGACATTGAGTCTCATCGCCGCGAAAGTGTCTGTAGTTGAGTCTGCGGGAATGCCGGACTCTTGCAAAAATCCGATCACGGGGATCCCCCCTTGCCATCCAGCGTGATACTGGCCGCGGGAGGTATGTGCTCCGATATTCTCAGGAACACTGACCGCACGTAAAACCTTCTCCTTCTCCGCTCGGACATCATCGGCACTGAAAGAAAGTGGTTCTTCCATTGCAGTGAGTGCCAGCAGTTGAAGTAGATGGTTCTGAATGACGTCACGGGCTGCCCCAATGCCGTCGTAGTAGCCGGCACGTCCACCAATACCAATGTCCTCAGCCATTGTGATTTGGACATTATCGACATAATTGCAATTCCATAAGGGTTCAAACATTGCGTTGGCGAACCGCACAGCCAAAATATTTTGGACGGTCTCCTTGCCGAGATAGTGATCGATGCGAAAAACACTTCCGGAGGGGAAGACTGTGTCGACCAACTTATTGAGCGCCTGGGCACTTTTAAGATCGTGGCCAAACGGCTTTTCGATAACAACTCGGCGCCACGAAGTCGGTGTGGGGCTATTGGCGAGCCCACTTCTCTCCAAGTTTTCCAACACTGCAGGAAAAAGGCCCGGTGGGATGGACAGATAAAATGCGTGATTCCCTCGGGTGCCCATTTCAGCGTCTAAATCTGTGAGGACCTCTGCGATGCGTTGATATGCGGTGGGATCCGTGAGGTCTCCGTCAATGAATCTAATTCCGGCCGTTAATTGATTCCACGTCTCTTCTCTGAAGGGGGTCCGTGCGTGCTCCTTGACGGCATCGTGAACAACCTTCGCGAAGTCTTGGTGGTCCCAGTCCCTTCGAGCGAAACCAACAAGGGCGAATCCCGGCGGAAGTAGCCCGCGATTGGCGAGGTCATAAATTGCCGGCATGACTTTTTTGCAACTCAAATCTCCGGTAACTCCAAAGAGAATCACGGCACATGGTCCGGCGATCCGGGGGAGTCGTTGATCCTCTGGATCTCTCAGAGGATTGAGGTATTCGGTTTTAGGCACGATCGAGTGCCTTCGCGACAGTGTCCAGGAGGGCTGTCCAGGCTTGTTCAAATTTTGCGACTCCATCGGCTTCAAGTTCCTCGCATACGGCGGTCACATCAATACCAAGCTGGTCCAGTTCACGCCAAATAGAGGCGGAAGCATCAGCAGTACCGGAAACGGTATCTCCGACAAAGAGACCATGGTCAGCCACCGCAAAAAGTGTTTTCTCTGGCATCGTGTTAACACAACCGGGTGCCACCAAATCAATGACATAGCGAGTATCCGGATATGCGGGATCTTTCACGCCGGTTGAGGCCCACAGCGGTCTTTGGGGATTTGCACCCTGGAGTGACTTCCACCGATCGCTGGCGAGGACCTCGATAAATGACTGCCAAGCGAGACGGGCATTTACTATCGCAGCTTGGCCAAGTAAGGCAATTGCCTCGTCACTGCCCTTGGCTTTTAGCAGCGAATCAATTACTGAGTCAACGCGGCTCACAAAAAATGATGCAACGGACTCGATATCTGAGAGGCTATGACCACGCTCGAGTGCCAATTCCAGTCCAGCCATGTAAGCATCCATAACTTGGCTGTAGCGCTCAACCGAGAAAATCAGCGTGACATTGACACTGATCCCACGCCCAATTACCTCAGTGATTGCGGGTAATCCTTCTACCGTCGCCGGGATCTTGATCAGTAGATTTTTGCGATCTACGAGATTCCACAGATCTTGAGCTTCGGCAATGGTGGCCTGTGTATCCCTTGCCAGGCGCGGATCAACTTCGATGGAAACACGTCCGTCGGTGCCACCAGACGCTGTGAAAACGTCAGCGAAAATATCGCAGGCGTTTCTCACGTCGTCGGAAGTCATTAGGCGTACTGCTTGCTCAGCGCTTACTCCGTCACTCGCGAGTGTGGCAATTTGGGTTGCATAGGCATCGGCATTCCCAGCAATTGCACCTTCAAAGATTGACGGATTAGTTGTCACTCCACGAACGCTCATGGTGTCAATCAGAACCTTGAGGTTTCCACTCGTGATCCGGTTTCGAGTGAGGTCGTCGAGCCAGATACTGACACCGGCCCGTGTCAGGTTTTCAAGAATCGCATTCATCGTCACTCCCGGATTTCATCGTTGTGAATGTTGTAGGGACTTCATTGCAGCTGATACGACCGCTGCAGGTGTGATGCCGAATTCTTCAAACAGAACAGGAGCACTCGCACTTGCACCAAAGTGATCAATTCCCACAACTTGACCGTTTGTTCCCACGAATCGATACCAGCCAGAAGTCGCTCCGGCTTCCACGGCAACTCTGGCCGTGATGCTCGGTGGTAAGACTTCATCGCGATAGGTCTGCGTCTGTTGATCAAACCACTCAATGCAGGGCATTGAGACCAATCGGACTGTAACTCCCTGGGAATTCAGGGCTTTTTTCGCTGCGAGCGCCACACTTACTTCAGAACCAGTTGCAATAATGATGACCGTCGGGTCCGAATCACTTTCAAGAACGTACCCGCCCTTGGCCACTCCTGAAGCTATCTGTGCGAAATTATTGCTTAAGTGTGGCAAGTCCTGCCGAGACAGAATCAAACCAACCGGAGCGCAGCGTCTCAAGTTTTCAACCCAAGCGGCTGCCGTTTCATTTGCATCGGCAGGACGCACAACACTGAGTCCGGGAATGTCTCGCAATGACCACAAGTGCTCAACAGGCTGGTGCGTTGGACCATCTTCGCCCAGGCCAATCGAGTCATGTGTCCAGACAAAGGTGACGTCGGTTTGCATCAAAGCGGCTAGTCGTACTGAGCCGCGCATATAGTCACTAAATACGAGAAAAGTCCCACCAAATGGGCGGGTCAGCCCATCAAGGGCTATTCCGTTGAGGGCGGCTCCCATCGCATGTTCACGAATTCCAAAATGAATGTTGCGCCCAAACGGTGAAGTACTGTCACTGAAGTAGGGGAGAAAGCTAGGTGAGCCTTCAATCCAAGTGTTATTTGATTCGGCCAAGTCCGCCGAGCCACCCCACAGTTCAGGTAACTTAGCCGCGAGAGCGTTTATTACTTGACCTGAAGCTTTACGAGTCGAGGTTGCCCCGTCTGCGCCATAGGTGGGAAAATCGGCGTCAAAGTCCGCTGGCAGCTCTTTTGCAACGAGTCGATCAAGAAGTGCGGCCGTCTCTGAATGGTCAATTCGCCATTGTGAAAAATTGGCGTCCCAACTACCTCGTGACTTTGCAACTCGGTCACCGAGTGAGACCCGAACACGATTCAAGAGCTCGGAGTCGAATGCAAAACTTTCCTCTGGGTTCAGCCCAAGTTCAACCTTAATGGCCACAACTTCTTCTTTGCCTAATGCTGATCCATGTGACTTTGCCGTACCACGGGCATGGGGTGCTGGCCAGGCAATTGTGGTGCGCATCCTGATAAAACTCGGTAATTCTGTGTTGTTGGCGGCCGCAACCATCGCGGCGTGCAGAGCTAGAACGTCAACGTCACCGTCTTCGAGCATCTCTACTTCGTGGACGTCCCAACCATATGCTCGGTAACGCGCAGAGACATCTTCAGTG
The DNA here is from genome assembly GCA_945861775.1 of Bifidobacterium breve. GTDB lineage: Bacteria > Actinomycetota > Actinomycetes > S36-B12 > S36-B12 > UBA4592. The sequence continues at coordinate 719 of CAMAVT010000101.1, read as the reverse complement.
AATGCAACCTCCGTATTACCTTCAATTGAGATTCGATTGTCATCCCAGATAACGTTCAGGTGGCCCAATTTTTGAGTTCCTGCGAGGGAACAGGCTTCTCCGGATATGCCCTCTTGCAAGTCACCATCGGATGCAATAACCCACACGCGATGCGCGAATGGCGCCCCGGGGAAGAGCCCCTCTTCAAAGCGTTCAGACATCGCCATTCCTACCGCGGTGGCAACTCCTTGACCGAGTGGGCCGGTTGTGGTTTCGACCCCAACGGTGTGGCCGAACTCCGGGTGACCAGGAGTCAGACTTCCTTTAGTACGAAAGGACTTTAGGTCTTCCATTGTCAATCCGTAACCGCAGAGAAATAGTTGTGAATACAACGTCAGGCTTGAGTGGCCGGCAGAAAGCACAAATCGATCGCGTCCCAACCATGAAGGGTCACTGGGGTCGTGGGTCATGATCTTGTTGAACAGGAGATAAGCCGCGGGAGCAAGGCTCATTGCAGTCCCCGGGTGACCATTTCCGACTTTCTGGACCGCGTCGGCAGCTAGCGCCCGCAAATAATCAACAGTTTTTTGGTCGTCGGCGGTCCAATCAAGATTTGGGTCGAGGGTCGTCGGGTTGATGGGCACCAGATTCATGTCATGAGTCTATTGGTAAATGTGATTGTGCCCTGAGACCGATTGAGGTTGTGTTGATCTCGTATGAGCGCCCAGAAAGGGCCGGCG
>CAMAVT010000100.1 GCA_945861775.1 Bifidobacterium breve | reverse complement strand
CTCGCACTTCACCCAATTCGCGGGCAATCCAAGCGAGTTCCTTACGCAGATGTTGCGTGTGTTCCACTTCAGCGAGCCCCTTGAAAGAACTGAGGGTGCTTCGCAGGCGCCTAGTGGCAACCCGCATTTGGTGAATTGAGTCGGGCTCTCCTCGTCGGACACCAACGTCGGCCAGCAGAAATTGGCGGGTGTGTTCAGAAATTACGTGTCGGATGAACTCAACGCCTAGGCAGTCCTTTGCGAGCGGTCCCAGATCTGGCACGTCTGGCGGTTCACTCGCAACCGGTCCCATGGCGGAAGCCAATTTGGACAACTTCATAGGGGTGGCCCCGGAATCAAGTATTCGCTTTTGGACCTCACGCAATAGGTTCAGTGCGCGTTTCGAGTCGTCGAGGACCTCCACTTCAATTTCGTGAAAGGCGTTGAATTCACTCTTGTTTTGTTCGACGCTCACATGATCATCGGCAACTTCAACGAGGGAGTTCCCGTGCTTGTCGACTAATGTGTATGTCGTTCGGGTTGTGTTTACATCGGCGAGGTATTCAATGTCTATATTGCGTAGCAGGGGGGCGATCATTGCTATAAATTCGGCGGGCACTGCTCCGGGAGCGCCAGCGTTCAGCGGTAAGTGCAATTCCTCACGGGCTCCTTCTTGGCCGTCTGCGACCGGAAGTTTCATGTGCCAGCCGGCATCAGTTCCGCCTTCGCGCCGGCGCACCGTGATACCCCAGCGAAGTAGCGTGAGTCCTTCCGTGTCGTAATAGGCGGCGCTCATGTGTGTGGAACTCGGACCAACCAAAGTGGTACCGGCTAGGTCATGCAGATATGCAGTGACATCAAAATCACTCGAGACCCGCATCTTCACTTCAACTTCGCGGTGGGCTGATGCGACTGCGGGGCTGGGCCGTGATCGATCTGGGGACATGCCCAACGCTAACCCGGATGCCATGCTGATGACGTATTTTGTGTCATCCATGGGGACCAAGCCGATTGCCAGGCAATCCACAGACCGAAAATCCGGCTTTCCATTGCACCTAACTCAATCTATTTTGAGGCCATGTTGGGAACTCGAAAAACCACGAGCACGAAAGCCTCAGACCGCCTAAAGCACGCTTTGCAAGACTGGAAACTCACGCCACCTTCGACAAGTTTTGTGGCTCCCCCTGCCAAACGTCGAGGCACTCGAGTTCTACCAGAGGTAGCTGAGTCAACGGAGAAGTCGGCACAGTCAAAAGCCGAACCACGCTTTCGAGCGGGTGATTGGGATAAGCGCAGTATCCGTCCATTATTTTTCATTGTTGGCGCCGTACTCATTGTGGTGATCGTCTTATGGTTTATCGGTCGACCGGCGCAGGTCGAGCCAGTTGTTTCGGGAGTTCAATCTGAACTCGTCTTGGATTCGGAAAGCTCAGCAATGAAAGTTGTTGTCCATGTGGCCGGTTCCGTTAAGAACCCGGGGCTGTATGAGCTTCCCGTTGGCTCTCGCATTGCTGACGCCATTGAAGCGGCCGGTGGTGTAAGTAAAAAAAGCGCAGCGAATTCGGTGAACTTAGCCCGTGCGGTTGTTGACGGTGAACAGATTTTGGTGGGGGAGAGTTCATCCGATGGCGCCGGTAGTGGAATCAGCATCAATAGTGCCTCGGTGAGTGAGCTAGAAGACCTCCCCGGTGTTGGACCCGTTATTGCCGCGCGGATCGTCAGTTATCGCGAAGCAAATGGTCCTTTCACTTCAATTGATGGGCTCGGAGAAGTTTCAGGAATCGGTGACTCGATCATGGGTAGTGTCCGCGATATTGCCACCCTCTAACGGCACAGTCACATGGATCTGCGGCTAGTTTTCCCCGCCGTTGGTTTATGGATTGGTGTATTAGCGACCTTTTTTCTTACCGGAAGAAACTCAGATCCAATTACCCGGAACTCACTTGCGCAGGTTGCACTCATGCTGGTTCTTGCGGGGTGCGTCATTCTGGGAGCAACGAGTGTCTACTTTTGTTTGCGGCGCCCCCGTGAATTTGGCTCGCATGCATTTCGGGTTTGCGTGATTTTCTTTTTCTTTGTCCTGCTTGGGTGCGGTGTCACGGCCCTTCAGATCAGCGCCCAAACGAGCGAACCACTATCGGGGTGGATCAACCAAAAACCGATGGCTCAGATCAGCGGTGTGATCAGTACGCAAGCGCAAACACGTTCGACACCAACTTCCGTAGTGTGGAAGCCCCCGGAAATTCAAGTTTTCACTCTGGCGACCGACTCAATCACGGTTGGAGAAGTGTCCTACTCAATTGAGGCACCGGTGACAGTTGAAGTTGAGGCCGGGGTTGTTGTGCCACCACCTGGTTCATCGGTGATTCTCACCGGAAAACTGGGTCAGTCTTATCGGTACGGAAATTTCGCAGCGGGAGTGAGTTCGGTCAGCAACATTGAACAAATTAGCCGGCCAGGCTTTGTTGATTCACTCGCACAGTTAATGCGGGGAGGTCTCACTCGTGCACTGCATGGCATTGATGAGCGGGGTGGGTCACTTGTTGCAGGGTTAGCTATCGGTGACGAATCAGCGTTACCCGGTGAACTTCGCGACCAGATGCGCTTGAGTGGTCTGGCGCATTTAACGGCGGTTTCCGGTGGAAATGTCGCCATTGTTTTAGCCATGGTGATTTTGGTCAGCATGCTCGCAGGGGTGAAACTGCTTGGCCGCGTTGCGCTCTCTCTAGGCGCTTTGGGTTTTTATGTGATCTTGGTACAACCGCAACCCAGCGTTGTTAGAGCCGCAACCATGGGAGCGATTGTGGTGATTGCATTTCTCGTTGGAGGGCGAACGGCTGGGCCATCAATTTTGTCGACCGCGGTCATCATCCTATTAATTTTTGATCCAAGTTTGGGAATCTCGTGGGGGTTCGCACTGTCGGTGTGTGCCACGGCTGGAATCGTCGTACTGACCCCGATCTTGATGGAATACGCGCAACGCACGCCATATCTGATGCGAACTCCACCAGTAATCCTCGTCGCTGCTTTACTGACGATTTCGGCGCAGCTCGCAACCCTGCCCGTGTTAATCGCTATGGGAACACCGATCGGGCTCGGTTCGGTCCCGGCAAATATTTTGGCAATGCCCATGGTGGTGTTCATAACCGTTGGGGGATTGCTGAGTTCAATGATGTCGTTGGTTAGTCCTGAACTCGCACATGGTTTGGCGTTAGTGAGTTCGTGGCCCGCCATGTGGATCGCAGGGCTTGCAGCTTATTTTTCAAGTTGGCCAGCATTGAGTGGACTTGCAGTAATCGTGGCATTGATTCTTGTTACGGGAATTGTGGTGCTGACATGGTATTTCTCGCAGCCGCTGATAGCGGTTGGCGGGGGAGTTGCACTAGTTCTTTTCTTATTAGTTCAGGGGACCCATTTGGCTCCATGGAATAACTGGCCGGGTGATTCCTGGTCGATAGTGATGTGTGATGTTGGCCAAGGAGATGGACTGGTTGTACGGGATCGAAGTGGCAGCGTCATAGTTTTTGATGTTGGCGGTGAAGACACGGTTATCGATAACTGCCTGAAGGATTTGGGGGTCACTGAAATTTCAGCGATCGTGCTCACCCACTACCACCGTGACCATATTGGGGGAATAGCTGGAGCGTTGAGAGGGCGAAATGTGCAACGAATTATTGCCACGGGTTACCACGAGCCCGCTGAGCAATTCGAATATGTTTTACGTGAGATTCCAACTGAGATCCCGCAATCTGAGGTGACCGCAGGCCAGGAATACTCGCTGGGGGACATGACGGTTAAAGTCCTGTGGCCGGCTCGATTCATCCAGGAGGGATCTATGCCGAATAACGCCAGCGTCGTTGTACTCGTGACTATTCAAGGACGCGGCATTTTGCTGACCGGAGATGTTGAGCGCGAGGCACAAACTGAAATTATGCGCGCATTAACTTCGGTAGACGTTGATGTGGTCAAGGTTCCCCATCACGGTTCAGCAAACCTTGATGCAGGGTTTGCCACTTGGGCACATGCTGAGATTGCCTTGATCAGTGTTGGCCAAGACAATGACTACGGTCACCCAGCACCTGAGGCCTTGGATGCCTGGGGCGGTTCGGAGATTTACCGGACGGACCTAGACGGCGCCGTTTCACTTTCACTATCTCCCGAGGGAGTCTGGAGCGCTGTCACGCAAAGGTGAGGTGCTTGTGCAATGCTTGGGTGTGCCTAATCGGATCACCATCGCGGTCGGAAGTGAAACCGTGCTCGTGGATCGGGTCAAAGTAAACGTCACGGCATCGGTTTCCCAAGAGGTCCCTGACATCACTCGAATCGTTGTTGACGCCTCACATGATGACGTCTCGGCAAATATTGCCCAGGCATGTGCACCGACACTTTTCGGGGAAGATGTGCTGGTCGTTATTGAAGGTATCGATGAACTCAATGACGAAGGCGTTGATTCGCTTAAAGCGGTCATGGCGGACCTACCGGAAAACGTGTGGTTACTTCTCACCCACCCGGGTGGGGTCAAACGCAAGCCGCTCATTGATGCTGCCATCAAGGCTGGTGGCGAGAAAATTGACTGTAAAGAAATTAAGCGCGGGTCAGACACGACCGCCTTCCTGACCAAAGAAGTTAGCCGGCGTAAGCGAAAGATGACCCCCGATGCGCTGAACCTATTAGTTGAGTCGTTCGGGCCAGACTTATCAGCGCTGACAAATGCAATTGGTCAATTGTGCAGCGATGTGGAAGCTGACCCAATTGATGCAATCCATGTGCGGGCTTATTTCGAGGGCACTGCGCCAATTAGTGGATATGCGATCTCCGACGCACTCTGGGATAAGAAGACAGCTGAAGCGATTAAGTTGTTGCGGCAGAGCACATTGGAATCAGACCCAGGGCGTGTGGGCGTGACCACGGTAACCGCTCTGGCCAATGGGCTGCGCTCGATGATCTTGGTCGGTGGGTCCGCGGTAGGCGCGAGTGATAATGACGTTGCCCGTGAAGCTGGTGTGCCACCATGGAAAGTAAAGACTTTGCGCGGACAGTGGTCTCGTTGGAGCGGAGATCAACGTAAGTTGGCGGCCATTGTTGTCGCGCTCGCAGACGCTGACCCCGCGATGAAAGGCGGGATCGCAATCGGTTCCGCTTTAGACCCCGAACAGAAACTATTTGAGTTAGAAAAACTTGTGACCCGCACTCATTGAGTACGGGTCACAAAAATTAGTGTGAAGATTTACAGAGCAGCTGTTTGCTTTGAGATTGAACTCTTGCGGTTAGCGGCCTGATTTTGGTGAATGACACCCTTGCGAACTGCAATGTCGAGTTCGCGGTTTGCAGCACGAGCGGCGGTTACTGTCGCGTCCTTGTCACCGGTTGCTAGCGCCTCGCGGAACTTGCGCACAGCAGAGCGCAGGGAAGACTTGACGGACTTGTTGCGAAGGCGTGACTTCTCGTTCGTGAGAATCCGCTTCTTCTGCGACTTAATATTTGCCATAGTGGTTCTTTGCTCTCAGTTCTTATTGTTGTGGAGGTCTCGTTGGTACAGCCGTCAAAGAGTACCCCTAGGCTAGGGGTCATCGGGCACTACCCCTAAATACTGCATACTGCCCTTGGGTACCGCCCCTGAAACTTTTATGTGAGGAAAAAACGTGAGTAGTCCGCGCCCCGGATCCACCGATCCAGCATTGGTGCGCAATTTCTGCATTATTGCCCATATTGACCACGGAAAATCCACACTCGCCGACCGGATGCTCCAGCACACGGGGCTGGTCGATGCCCGATCCATGAGGGCGCAATACCTGGACCGGATGGATATTGAGCGTGAGCGCGGGATCACCATCAAATCCCAGGCCGTCCGTCTTCCTTATCAGGCACCGGACGGCACGGAGTACATCCTTAACCTGATTGACACCCCAGGTCACGTTGACTTCACCTATGAAGTCTCTCGCTCCCTGGCGGCCTGTGAAGGAGCCGTCCTTCTGGTTGATGCGGCTCAAGGTATTGAGGCCCAGACGCTGGCGAACCTTTATCTGGCCATGGAAAACGACATGGAGATCATCCCGGTTCTTAATAAAATTGACCTGCCCGCAGCCCAGCCAGAAAAATACGCTGCCGAGCTTGCCCACATTATTGGGTGTGATCCCGCTGACGTGCTTAAAGTTTCCGCTAAGACAGGCGTGGGGGTTTCCGAGCTCCTCGAGCGAATCATCGAGAAAGTTCCAGCGCCTAAAGGTGACGCCTCAGCTCCAGCGCGGGCTTTGATCTTCGACTCGGTTTATGACACCTATCGCGGGGTGGTCACCTACGTCCGAGTTGTTGACGGTCGAATCGGGACACGAGACAAGATTGAAATGATGTCACTGGGGACCACCCATGAACTCTTGGAAGTTGGAGTGATCTCACCTGAACCGGTTCCCTCCGAGGGACTTGGTGTTGGTGAGGTGGGGTACCTCATCACGGGAGTGAAAGACGTTCGTCAGTCACGCGTGGGTGACACCGTTACCACCGCTCTGCGAGGCGCTACCGAGTCACTGGGTGGCTACCGCGATCCGCTGCCCATGGTGTTCTCCGGACTGTACCCACTTGATGGCTCGGACTACCCCGAATTGCGTGATGCGCTTGACAAACTAAAACTCAATGATGCGGCATTGACCTATGAACCTGAAACCTCACTCGCCCTCGGTTTTGGTTTTCGTTGCGGATTCCTTGGATTGCTCCACCTTGAAATTGTGCGAGAGCGACTTGAGCGTGAGTTCAATCTGGAGTTGATCTCGACAGCGCCCAACGTTGTCTACCGGGTGATCACCGATGCGGGTAAAGAAATTACAGTCACCAACCCCAGTGAGTTCCCGGAAACCAAGCTTTCACAGATCTTTGAACCCGTGGTTCGCGCAACAGTTCTTTTGCCCAGTGAATTCGTAGGTGCGATCATGGAACTGTGTCAACAGCGCCGAGGTGTGCTGCTCGGTATGGACTACCTCTCCGAGGATCGGGTTGAATTGCGTTACACCCTCCCACTGGCTGAAATCGTTTTTGACTTCTTCGACCAACTTAAATCACGCACCCGCGGCTACGCATCCCTCGATTACGAACCAACGGGTGAGCAAGAAGCAGACCTTGTGAAAGTGGACATCTTGTTGCATGGTGAGGCAGTTGATGCTTTTAGTGCAGTCGTACACCGTGATAAGTCGCAGGCCTACGGCGTCCTTATCGTGCAAAAACTTAAGGAGCTTATTCCCCGTCAGCAGTATGAAGTACCAATCCAAGCCGCAATTGGTGCCCGGATCATTACCCGCGAAACCGTCCGAGCAGTTCGCAAAGACGTTTTGGCCAAATGTTACGGCGGAGATATTTCCCGTAATCGTAAGCTTCTTGAAAAGCAAAAAGAGGGCAAAAAGCGCATGAAGATGGTGGGAAGTGTTGAAGTCCCCCAGGAAGCCTTCATCGCGGTCCTCTCGACGTCAGACACATCATCCAAGAAATGACCCACCAGAACCACACACCGTTCTCGCTCTACATTCACATCCCTTTTTGTGCAAGCATTTGTGGGTATTGCGATTTCAACACCTACACGGCGCAACAATTAGGCGGCGGTGTTTCACAAGAGAGTTTCCACAAACTGTTGATCCGTGAACTCGAACTCGTATCACGCGCACTTGATGCACCGACGGTCTCGACGGTGTTTATTGGTGGAGGAACACCGACATTGATTGGTTCTGACTCTTTGACGCAGATTCTTCGGGGCATCGAAAATAATTTTTCGCTGAGTCCAGAAGTTGAAATCACAACCGAAGCGAATCCTGATTCGGTTGATGCGCAGATGCTGGCAGAATTACGGGAAGGTGGATTCAATCGCATGTCATTTGGCATGCAGAGCGCTTCCCCCTCAGTGCTGGCAACTCTTCAGCGCACTCACACCGCGGGCGCTAGCCGACAGGCTGCTCTGTGGGCGCGTGAAGCCGGCTTTGAGCACGTGAATCTGGATCTGATTTATGGGACTCCCGGCGAAACTGATTCGGACGTTCGTGACTCGGTGAATGTGTGCATTGACGCAGGAGTCGATCACGTTGCCGCGTACTCACTCATAGTTGAACCGGGAACCGCGATGGCGCGTGCGGTCAATCAAGGGCTGTTGCCACCACCAGATGACGACGAGTGCGCCGATCGCCACAACATAATTGACACGATGCTGGCCTCGGCCGGCTTCAATTGGTATGAGGTTTCCAATTGGGCCAAACCCGGTGGTCAAAGTTCACACAACAAGGCGTATTGGACGAGTGCAAACTGGTGGGGGGTTGGTCCTGGAGCACACAGCCATGTCGATGGGCGACGTTGGGTGAACCACAAGCACCCAGCCACCTACGCGAAAGCCATGGAGAATGGCGAGGCCCTGCACGTTGACACGGAAGAACTCACCTCAGAACAGATCCACGTGGAAAAGGTGATGTTGGCCTTGCGGACTCGGGCGGGGTTGCCTGTGGGCGAACTTGATACGCAGGAACTCGAACGCGCTCGGGAGTTCGCCCTCCAAGGAGTAATCGACCCGGTTGAATTCGCTGATGGAGTGGTGCGCGTCACAGATTCCGAGCGTTTGCTCGCTGATCGCGTGATTCGTGAACTCCTGGGCTGACGAATTCACGGATCGGGCGTAGACTGGCACTCCCACTGCCAGAGTGCTAATTCTCGCCCTATCCCGATGAGGATAGACAGCACTTCGTCGGTGATTTATCTACCTGTTGGAGGTGCACATGCTCGAGGAACGTCGACTCGCTGTGCTCCAAGCAATTGTCTCCGATTACGTGGCCACCCATGAGCCCGTTGGCTCAAAGGCGCTCGTGGATCGCCATCAACTGGGGGTTTCCCCGGCAACTATCCGCAATGACATGGCCGCATTGGAGGAAGAGGGTTACATCACGGCCCCGCACACTTCGGCCGGTCGGATTCCTACCGACCTTGGTTACCGCATGTTTGTTGACCAGATTGCTCAAATTAAACCGCTCA
>CAMAVT010000099.1 GCA_945861775.1 Bifidobacterium breve | reverse complement strand
CGCGAGAAAAGGGATTCGGTGCTGAAGTCAAGCGCCGCATCATGCTGGGAACTTATGCACTTTCCAGTGGTTATTACGACGCCTACTACGGTCAGGCGCAACGAATCAGAACACTGATCACCCGAGATTTTGAGGCAGCCTTCGCAAAGGTTGACGTTCTTGTCTCTCCCACTTCTCCCACCACAGCATTTAAAATTGGGGAGAAACTCGATGACCCGCTCGCCATGTATCTCAATGACATTGCCACCATTCCGGTTAATCTCGCGGGAAACTGCGCGATGTCACTTCCGATCGGGCTCGCTCCAGAAGATGGCCTTCCCGTTGGATTGCAAATAATTGCTCCCGCCATGGCAGATTCATTGTTGTACCAAGTTGGTTCAGCACTTGAGAGTGCCTTGGTAGATCGATGGGGCGGACTGTTGATCTCGGAGGCGCCATCATTATGACAACGGAATACAGTGCCGTAATCGCAGAATTTGATCCGATAATTGGGTTGGAAACTCATATTGAATTGGGTACCAATTCAAAGATGTTTTGCTCATGCTCAGCCCAATTTGGTGGAGACCCCAATACTTTTGTATGTCCGGTCTGTCTCGGCATGCCGGGAAGTATGCCGGTTGTTAACCGGGTTGCGGTTGAGTCGACAATCCGCATGGGCCTTGCATTGAATTGCTCGATTGTTCCTTGGTGCCGATTTGCGCGAAAGAATTATTTCTACCCCGATATGCCGAAGAACTATCAAATCTCCCAATATGACGAGCCTTTGTGTATCAATGGTTATCTTGATGTCACGGTTGCGACCGAGGACGGGCCACAAATTTTTCGGGTCGAAATTGAGCGAGTACACATGGAAGAGGACACCGGCAAATTGCTCCATGCTGGTGGTGCTGGTCGCATACATGGCGCAACACATTCACTCGTTGACTACAACCGTGCTGGTATCCCATTGATTGAGGTCGTTACTAAACCGATTCTTGGCACCGGGGTTCTAGCGCCGGAAGTTGCGAAGGCTTATGTCGCAGAGCTGCGCGATCTCATGCGCGCACTTGGCGTGTCTGACGTTCGCATGGAAGAGGGTTCCCTTCGCTGCGATGTCAACGTTTCGCTTAGTCGGCCTGGGGAGGAGTGGGGAACTCGAACCGAAACCAAAAACGTGAACTCACTTCGATCTGTTGAGCGGGCTGTTCGCACTGAAATGCTTCGTCAGGCCGATCGGCTGCGCTCAGGTGAGCGGATTATTCAAGAAACGCGGCATTTCAATGAAGAGACCGGGGATACGACATCAGGTCGATCGAAAGAGCAGGCTGAGGACTACAGGTATTTCCCTGAGCCAGATCTTGTTCCCATAGCACCGAGCGAGGCCTGGATTGAGCAGTTGCGCGGGACGTTGCCCGAAATTCCTTCGGTCCGTCGAGCCCGACTGCAATTGGACTGGGGCATCACAGATTTCGACATGCAAAGCCTGGTGAACGCCGGAGCACTTGAATTGATCGTGGCTTCAATTGATGCGGGGGTGCAGCCAGCTGCCGCGCGTAAGTGGTGGACGGGGGAATTGACCAGGGTCGCCAATGAGCGCAATTGCGAGTTGGAGGATCTCACCGTTACCGCCAACGACATAGCCGAAATTGAAAAATTGATTTCCGCCGGTGAGCTCACGGACAAGATGGCTCGATCTGTTTTTGAGGGGCTCCTTGATGGAGAAGGCAGTGTGTCGCACATTGTGAGCAAACGCGGACTTGTTGTCGTCAATGACGACGCTTCACTCATTGCTGCTATCACAGTAGCTCTGGCTGACGCACCGGACATTGCGGAAAAGATTCAAGGTGGAAAGATTGCAGCAGCAGGATCAATAGTGGGTGCGGTAATGAAGGCAACTCAAGGCCAAGCAGATGCAGCGAAGGTGCGCACTCTCTTACTTGAGCAACTTGGCGTAACGGAATAGGGGCTCAAATGACAAATATGAAACCACGAAGCGCAGAGGTAACCGACGGGCTTGAGCGGGCACCAGCCCGAGGAATGCTGCGGGCGGTCGGCATGGGAGACGATGACTTCGCAAAGCCGCAAATTGGGATTGCTTCAAGCTGGAATGAAATCACGCCGTGCAACCTGTCATTGGAGCGACTTGCAAAGTCTGCCAAGGAAGGAGTCTTCCAAGCGGGAGGTTTCCCCATGCAATTTGGAACCATTTCGGTTTCGGACGGTATCTCCATGGGCCATGAAGGAATGCATTTCTCCCTGGTGAGCCGGGAAATTATTGCTGATTCGGTTGAAGCTGTTATGCAGGCCGAACGCTTGGATGGAATGGTGACTTTTGCGGGCTGTGACAAGTCACTTCCCGGGATGCTCATGGCGTCTGCTCGAATTGATGTCGCCTCTGTGTTCGTTTATGCCGGTTCAATATTGCCGGGCTTCGTGAAGCTCGAGGACGGAACTGAAAAAGACGTCACGATCATTGATGCCTTTGAAGCCGTTGGAGCGTGCTCTCGCGGCCTCATGTCACGTGAGGACGTAAATCGAATTGAACGTGCCATTTGTCCGGGTGAAGGAGCCTGCGGCGGAATGTACACCGCGAACACAATGGCAAGCGCCGCAGAAGCAATGGGAATGTCGCTGCCAGGTTCAGCTGCCCCACCCGCTGTTGATCGTCGCCGTGATGGATTCGCCCGCAAATCTGGTGAAGCCGTTGTCGAACTGATTCGTCAAGGCATTACAACGAGGGACATCATTACCCGTCAATCCCTGGAAAATGCGATCGCGATAGTGATGGCATTCGGTGGATCCACCAACGCGGTGCTCCACCTTTTAGCTATTGCTCACGAGGCTGAAGTCGAGTTGAATTTGGACGACTTTCACCGGATAGGTTCCAAGGTTCCGTTGCTCGCCGATGTAAAGCCCTTTGGGCGCTACGTCATGAGTGACGTTGATCGGGTTGGCGGTGTACCTGTGGTACTGCGTGCACTCCTGGATGCCGGATTGATTAATGGGGATTGCCTGACGGTAACCGGTAAAACGATGGCGGAAAATCTTCGCGATATTAATCCACCGGATCCCGACGGTGACATTTTGTTCGCCTCCAAGAATGCAATTGCAACTTCAGGTGGAATCACGATTCTGGGCGGGTCTTTGGCTCCTGAGGGTGCTGTTGTGAAAAGTGCCGGGGTTCCGGTAGACACATTTGAAGGTAAGGCCCGTGTTTTCGAGAGAGAGCAAAGCGCAATGGCCGCCCTCGAAGACGGCACAATTAGGTCTGGAGATGTTGTCATCATTCGCTACGAGGGCCCCAAGGGTGGACCTGGAATGCGTGAGATGCTCATGATCACCGGGGCGATTAAGGGTGCTGGTCTTGGCAAAGAAGTACTCCTGATCACCGATGGGCGGTTCTCTGGGGGGACAACTGGCCTATGCGTAGGGCACGTCACACCGGAGGCCGTTGACGGAGGTCCGATCGCGCTGGTTGAGGAGGGTGACCTCATATCGATTGATCTCACGGCGCGCACCCTGGATTTGCATGTTGACCCCGCGGAATTAGAACGTCGTAGGGCGGCCTTTGTCCCAATGCCTAACCGGTATAAGCGTGGAGTCCTCGCCAAATATGCCAAATTAGTGGGATCGGCCTCATTTGGTGCTGTGCTTGACTAAGCCCGAGTAAATTACCGGGACTTGGCGGTGTTTTAGGTCCCTGATGACAACGACGTGTTGACAGGTTAAGGTTAAGCCGTGTTACACACATCAGTCGTAGTTATTAGGCGCACGGGCTAAACAGCAGCCAGTATCCGTGCGCAGCCCTCCGCTACCCTTAGGGGTCGGGGGGTTTTGCATTAAACACATCAACACAAACTCAAACTTAAACCGACCTAACCGACCTAACAGAGACGAGGCACAGCAATCGTGAGTAATTCACATGAGGTGAACTCCGAAGCAGGCCCACAGGGCCCACAAGGCGCCCGGATGACCGGAGCCCAAAGCCTGATCACATCATTGGAATCCGCTGGTGTTGAGGTGGTTTTTGGTATTCCCGGTGGCGCCATTTTGCCGGCCTATGACCCCATGATGGACTCCACCAAGATTCGGCACATTCTGGTCCGACATGAGCAGGGCGCGGGACACGCGGCAGAGGGTTATGCCAGTGCAACTGGCCGTGTTGGAGTCTGTATGGCAACAAGTGGGCCTGGCGCAACCAACTTGGTCACCCCGATCGCCGACGCCTATATGGACTCAGTCCCGATGGTTGCCATCACGGGACAGGTTCCCAGTGCCGCAATTGGTACCGATGCATTCCAAGAGGCTGATATTCGCGGGATCACTATGCCGATCACCAAACATAGTTTCCTGATCACCGATCCATCGGAAATCTCTCATGCGATTGCTCAAGCATTTCATTTGGCCTCCACGGGTCGACCCGGGCCGGTGCTCGTTGATATTGCCAAAGATGCACTCCAAGCCGACACCACGTTCGTGTGGCCAGACTCAATCGACCTGCCGGGATACAACCCTCGAACTCGACCACATTCCAAGCAAATCCGGGAAGCGGCAAAATTGATTTTGTCGAGTCGCCAACCTGTTCTCTATGTTGGTGGTGGTGTCATAAGGGGTAATGCAACGGCATCCCTTCGCACTTTAGCCGAGTTGACCGGAATTCCGGTTGTCACAACCCTCATGGCGCGGGGAGCCTTCCCCGATTCACATACTCAGCATCTAGGGATGCCCGGCATGCACGGAACAGTCGCAGCGGTTGGCGCACTGCAAAAGGCAGACCTTCTCATTACTCTCGGTGCTCGTTTCGACGATCGTGTTACGGGCAAGCTGTCAACTTTTGCTCCGAATGCGGCCGTGATTCACGCCGACATCGATCCAGCGGAAATTGGTAAGAATCGCGAAGCGGACATTCCGATTGTTGGTGACGTCGGTGAAGTAATCCCCGAACTCATCGCGGCAATCAAGGCTGAAATCGAATTAGGAAACATTGGTGACTACGCGGGATGGTGGAAAGAACTCAACCGAATGCGCGAGACCTACCCCTTGGGCTACGACCTGCCCACCGACGGAACCCTCTCACCCCAATATGTGATTGAACGTCTTGGCAAAATTTCTGGTCCTGAATCCATATATGCAGCGGGCGTGGGTCAACATCAGATGTGGGCGGCTCAGTTTATTGGCTACGAATTCCCTGGAACCTGGCTTAACTCAGGTGGTGCCGGAACAATGGGCTATGCGGTTCCGGCTGCGATGGGCGCAAAGGTGGGTTGCCCTGATAAAACGGTGTGGGCGATTGATGGCGACGGCTGTTTCCAGATGACGAATCAGGAACTCGCTACCTGCACAATCAATGAAATCCCGATCAAGGTCGCCCTGATTAACAATTCGAGTCTTGGAATGGTTCGACAGTGGCAGACGCTTTTCTACAACGAACGATATTCAAATACCGATCTGCAATCGCATAGATTCCCCGATTTCGTGAAGCTAGCTGAAGCTTATGGCGCCCATGGACTCCAGTGTGACAACCCGGAATCGGTGGATTCAACGATCGAAAAGGCTATGAGTCTTAACGATGCCCCGGTAGTTATTGACTTTGTTGTTCACCGTGATGCCATGGTGTGGCCAATGGTTGCAGCGGGAACTAGCAATGACGAAATACTTTACGCGCGCTCAATCGCGCCCGATTGGGGCAGTGACGACTAATGACTCGACATACGCTTTCAGTATTGGTTCAAGATCAACCCGGAGTTCTCGCCCGGGTGGCCAGCCTGTTCTCGCGCCGAGGGTTCAATATTGAATCCCTCGCCGTGGGCCCAACCGAAGTCCCAGACATTTCTCGGATGACCATCGTGGTCAATGTTGACCGGCTCCCACTCGAGCAGGTCACCAAGCAACTCAACAAACTGATCAACGTTCTCAAGATTGTGGAGTTAGAGGCTGATTCATCGGTCCAGCGCGAGATTCTTTTAGTGAAGGTGAAGGCAGATTTTGACTCTCGCAGTCATATTCTGGAGACGGTCCAACTTTTTCGAGCAAAAGTCGTCGATGTCGCCCAAGACACCATCACAATCGAGGCAACGGGTGCCCACGATAAGTTACAGGCCTTGCTCTCGATGCTCGAGCCTTTTGGAATTCGAGAGCTGGTTCAGTCGGGCATGGTCGCAATGGGGCGTGGTTCACGCTCCATCAGTGACCGAAGTGCACGATCCACCGAAAAAACGACATAGAAATCACGTATCATCTAATAAATCGCAATGTAAAACTAATAAGAAGGAGAGCCCCCGTGGCCGAATTATTCTACGAAGTTGATGCAGATCTTGATGTGATCCGTGGTCGTAAGGTCGCTGTCATCGGTTACGGAAGCCAGGGTCACGCGCACGCACTCTCCTTGCAGGATTCCGGCGTTGATGTGCGAGTCGGACTCGCCGAAGGTTCCAAGAGCCTGGCAAAGGCAGAGGCGGATGGACTTCGCGTCGTCGATTCAGCGACCGCGGCAGCAGAAGCAGATGTCATTATGATTTTGGTTCCGGACCCCGTTCAAAAGAAGCTCTATGAAGAGTCCATTGAGCCACATCTCAAAGAAGGCGATGCCCTGTTCTTTGCACATGGTTTCAATATTCGCTTTGGGTACATCAAGCCACCGGCATTTGTTGACGTCGCGATGGTCGCTCCCAAGGGGCCAGGTCACCTCGTTCGCCGCGAATATTCCGCTGGTCGCGGAGTACCCGTACTCGTGGCTGTTGAACAAGATGCCAGCGGAAAAGCTTGGACGTTGGCGCTGAGCTACGCCGCTGCAATCGGTGGTCTTCGTGCCGGTGGAATCAAAACCACCTTTACTGAAGAATGCGAGACGGACCTCTTTGGCGAGCAGGCCGTTTTGTGCGGTGGGGCGTCTCAGTTAGTCATGTACGGGTACGAAACCCTGATTGAGGCCGGTTACCAGCCAGAAGTTGCCTACTTCGAATGCCTCCACGAACTCAAATTGATCGTCGACCTCATGTACGAAGGCGGAATTGCTAAGCAGCGTTGGAGCGTTTCCGACACGGCCGAATTTGGTGACTACGTCTCAGGGCCCCGCGTTATCGATCCCAGTGTCAAGGCGAATATGCAGGCCGTCCTCGCCGACATCCAAAACGGGAGCTTTGCCGAACGTTTTGTCAACGATTACAACAACGGAAGCACCGAGTTCCTTGCACTTCGCGCAAAAGGGGAAAAGCACCCCATTGAAGCCGTTGGGCGCAAGCTTCGTTCCATGATGTCATGGGTTTCAGGCGATGACAAAGACTATGTCGAAGGTTCGGCTCAAAGGTAGTTAGCGGGAGGGCGCTGGGGAAGAGTGAAAGGCTCACGAGCAGAGCTTTTGAGAGGTCATTAGGATTGCCCCGTGCCTAAATCCCGAGTACTTATTGCCGAAGAACTTTCACCCGCAACAGTTGAGGCCCTTGGCCCAGATTTTGAGATCATCAACTGTGACGGTGCCAACCGTGAAGAGTTGTTAGCAGCGATAGTTGACGTTGATGCAATTCTTGTTCGCTCAGCCACCTTGGTTGATGCAGAGGCACTCGCGGCCGCGAAAAACCTAAAAGTTGTTGCCCGTGCGGGGGTGGGCCTTGACAATGTTGATGTTAAAGCTGCAACCCTGGCGGGAGTCATGGTGGTTAATGCCCCGACCTCAAACATCGTCAGCGCGGCTGAATTGGCAGTAGGACTGCTTCTGGCCAGTGCACGCCATATCGTGCCGGCCAATGAAGCATTGCGCAAAGGGGAGTGGAAGCGGAGCAAGTTCACCGGTGTTGAGGTTGCCGACAAGGTTGTTGGTGTTGTCGGACTCGGACGCATTGGAGTGTTGGTCGCTCAGCGGCTCAGTGCATTTGGCGTTCGCCTGATTGCCTATGACCCATACGTGCAGCCAGCACGAGCCGCTCAACTGGGAGTTCGCATGGTCACTCTTGACGAACTTCTTGTCGAGAGTGATTTTATTACCATCCACTTACCCAAAACTCCGGAGACCATTGGCCTTATTGGCGATGCAGAGTTGCATAAGACCAAGCCAACGGTTCACATCATTAATGCTGCCCGTGGTGGAATCATCGATGAAACTGCGCTTTACAACGCAATTGTTGACGGTCGCGTGGCTGGCGCCGGAGTTGATGTCTATGGAAAGGAGCCGTGCACAGACTCCCCATTGTTTTCGCTCGAGTCCGTAGTCGCTACACCTCATTTAGGTGCCTCAACCGATGAAGCCCAGGAAAAGGCCGGTATTTCAGTTGCGCGATCAGTTCGATTGGCACTTGCTGGCGAACTAGTACCTGATGCTGTCAATGTCCAGGGGGGAAATCTCCACGAAGACATTAAGCCATTTATCCCATTGGCAGAGAAGCTTGGTGTGATCGCCTGTGCCCTCGCGGATTCAGCGATAGTTCGAGTTGAGGTTGAAGTTCGAGGAGCTGTCATTGAACATGATGTTCGGGTTCTCGAGCTCAGTGCTACTAAAGGTGTATTCCAAAATTTGGTACATGATCCCGTTTCTTTTGTTAATGCCCCCGTTCTTGCGGAACAGCGTGGAGTCGAGATCTCCCTAAAAACAGAGCGCATCAGTGATGACCACAAGACCTTGGTGAGCGTGAGCGTCACCCAGACCGACGGCGAAGTCGTTAGCGTTTCTGGAACGGTTGCGGGGAGCAAGCACCAAGCCAAAGTTGTCAATATCAATGGCTTTGACATTGATGTCCCCATCAGTTCACATATGGCATTTTTCCGTTACCACGATCGACCTGGAGTTATTGGAGCGGTGGGCAATCTGTTGGGCGAATCAGGGATCAACATTGCAGGTATGCAGGTAAGTCGAGATAACGACGGACACGCATTGATTGTTCTGACAGTTGATTCGCCAATTGCTCCGGTTCTATTGGATCAGATCACCAGCGAAATCGGTGCGCATACTGGGAAATCGGTAGCGCTCTAACCCCGCATCGCCCTGTTTACCGCACTGATAATCCCTTTGAGGGAAGAGGTCGTAATGGAAGGATCAATTCCGACCCCCCACAGGA
>CAMAVT010000098.1 GCA_945861775.1 Bifidobacterium breve | reverse complement strand
AGTCAGGTTTCCAGCGCCTATGACCTTGCCACAATTGGCCGCTCGGCATTGGCCTTGCCCTACTTCAGGGAAATTGTCGCCACCACCAAGCATGAGTTTGCAAACAAGAAGAAGTCAAAAACCATCTACACGCAGAATCGAATGTTGCTGGGCAACTTCAAAGGAACAATCGGTGTCAAAACTGGCTACACCACAAATGCCGGACGAACCTTTATCGGGGCGGCGGAGCGTAAGGGAACGACCTACATTGTTGCGCTGATGGGCATCAAAGAAGCAAGTTCAACCGCAGCAGAAAAACTATTAAGCTGGGCTTTTGCCAACGGCGACAAGGTCACACCCGTCGGTGTGCTCGGGCAAAACACTTTACCCGCGGCCAGTCTGGATTTCCCCACGCAAACAAATGTCGATACCCCAGCTGATGCCAAAATTACTACTCAACCCACGAGCACAACGACCGCCGGTTCAGGCCTCGACGGTTTAGCCATCGGCTGGATGATTCTTTTTGCCGCCATAGTTGCATTTATTCTCTACGGGGTCCGGTCAGCATTCACTCAACGAAAAAAACGAGGACGGCTCGCCGGAAAAGGAAAAATCACCCTCGAGAATTAGTCGGAAAACCAACCCGCTCGTAAACAAGATCCAGAGTTGGTGCGGCAGTTTCTCGGGCTTTCTGAGCTCCCTTATTCATCAAAGATTGCAACTCAGCAGGGTCGGTCAGTAGTTCATTGACTCTTGTGCGGATCGGGTCAATTACTCCCAGCACAATTTCAGCAGTTTCCTTTTTCAAGTCTCCGTAACCACGTCCTGCATATTCCGATTCCAGTTCATCAATTGGCTTTCCCGTGATGGCTTTCTGCAGAGTCAATAAGTTAGAAACCCCGAGCTTCGTATTCTCATCAAAGCGCACTTCAGCTTCTGAGTCGGTGACCGCGCTCTTGATCTTTTTTTCGGCGACTTTGTTTTCATCGAGAAGGAACACGCAGCCGGCGGGGCTTGATTTGCTCATTTTGGACGTGGGGTCTTGTAGATCAACTATTCGACCGGTTTCTTTGACCACCATCACTTCAGGGACTGCAAATGTTTCACCAAATTTGGCATTAAAACGCTGCGCCAAATCACGAGTCAATTCAAGGTGTTGACGTTGGTCCTCACCCACGGGCACACCATTAGCTTGATACAACAAGATATCGGCAGCCTGCAAAATTGGGTAGGTAAACAAGCCAACCGTGGAACGGTCGTTACCCGCCTTCGAGCTCTTATCCTTGAATTGGGTCATCCGACTTGCCTCACCAAAACCAGTTTGGCATTGCAGGACCCACGCAAGTTGGCTGTGGGCCGCGACCTGACTCTGGGCGAAAACCGTGCACTTCTCTGGGTCTAATCCAATTGCGAGCAACTGGGCAAACGAAACTAATGTGCGTTTGCGCAGCAGTTCGGGATCGTGGTCAACTGTGATCGCGTGTTGGTCCACCACGCAAAAAAAAGAATCATGACTCTCTTGGAGTTTCACCCACGTTTGTAGAGCCCCCAGAAGGTTACCGATGTGGAAAGAATCAGCAGTCGGCTGGATACCCGAGAAGACTCGTGGTCTTTGATTACTGTTTGTCACCGTTTCATTGTTCCTTACTGGCTATTTCGTGGGTCACCACGCGCACTCGTGATACTCGACGACCGTCGAGTTCGGTCACAACAAATTCGTGATTGTCTATCTCAACTTTGTCACCGATCTGGGGCAACTGCCCTAACTGGGAAATAATGAAACCGGCAATCGTTTCGAATGGTCCCTCCGGCAGCACAATTGAGGTTCGGTCCTCAAAGTCATCACGATTGAGAAGTCCATCAACCGTTATTTCGCCCAAAGCGCCCAGTTCATGGGCTGGGGATTCAACGTCATATTCATCCTTGATGTCACCGATGAGTTCCTCCACCAGATCCTCCATGGTGACCAGGCCAGCCGTGCCACCATATTCATCTTGGACCATAGCTAAATGCGCCCTCATTCGACGCATTTCAGTCAGTGTGCTGATCACTTCCTTACTCGCGGGGAAAGTTAACACTTCCCGTGCCAATCTGCCCACGAGAATACTGGGGTCATTGAGGTCGGGGTCGAGTAGATCGCGAATGTGGACGAAGCCAACCACTTCATCAGCACTACCGCGAATCACCGGATAACGTGAATGTGGTTGGTCAGCAATTAAACGAATCGCCTTGGCTACTGACAACGAAGCATCCAGGAAGGACACCTCGGTACGAGGCATCATGACTTCCCTGAGCTCGCGTTCCCCTGCGGCAAAAATGTCGTCAATCATTTCCCGCTCTTCAACGCTGAGGTCTTCGTGCGCTGCCACCAAGTCTCGGAGTTCTTCACCACTCATCTGTCCCTTGGCCGCTTTGGGGTCAATTCCCAACAGACGGACAATCAGATTTGTCGACACGCCCAATGCGGCAATAAAGGGTCGGGTGATCCTTGCTGTGAGCTCAATAGGTCCGGCGACAAATAGTGCTACCTGCTCCACCCGCTGCAGTGCAATTCGCTTGGGAACCAATTCACCTAAAACCAATGAGATGTAAGCGATGACGACCGTGATTAAAATAAATGCGACCGTGCTGGCCGCTGCCTTACTGAGCCCCCAATTCTCAAGCGGGACGGCAAGTTCAGGTGCCAAAGTTGCCGCGCCAAAACCTGCCGAAATGAACCCGGCGAGGGTTACTCCCACTTGACCGGCCGCGAGGAAACGTCCGGGATCAGCGGTCAAACCAGCAAGAGTGCGTCCGCGCTTAGAAGTTTCCGCCAAACGCGTGACCTGGCTCTCGCGGACGGAAACCAGAGCGAGTTCGGCCGCAGCAAAAAAACCACCGATCAAGACAAAAATTAAGATCACACCAAAGTTGACCAAGATCTCGCTCACAGGCTCAACCTTAGAACTAAATTCACGTTAGGAACGCATTGCTCCCTGCAGACGCGTGTCAATTGCGCTCAAGAAATCCTGTGTTGTGAGCCACTTCTGTTCAGGACCGATCAACATGGCCAAATCTTTGGTCATGTCACCCGCTTCAACCGTTTCAATACAAACCCGTTCAAGTGTGCGAGCAAACTCGCTGACCTCGGGGGTGCTGTCGAGAACGCCTCGGTGCTCAAGCCCGCGAGTCCACGCGAAAATTGATGCAATTGGGTTGGTGGACGTTGGCTTTCCTTGTTGGTGCTGGCGGTAGTGCCGGGTCACCGTGCCGTGGGCAGCTTCTGCTTCAACCGTCTTGCCATCGGGTGTCATCAGCACACTGGTCATCAAGCCCAGTGAACCAAAACCCTGAGCGATAGTGTCCGACTGGACGTCACCGTCGTAGTTCTTGCAAGCCCAGACGTAGCCACCCTCCCATTTCATGGCAGCAGCCACCATGTCGTCAATCAACCGGTGTTCATAGGTAATTCCTGCTGCCTCAAATTCGGCCTTAAATTCGGTCTCAAAGATTTCAGCAAAAATATCTTTGAATTGACCGTCATACGCCTTCAGGATTGTGTTCTTTGTCGAAAGGTAGACGGGGTAACCACGAGTGAGGCCATAACGCATTGAAGCGCGTGCAAAGTCGCGGATTGACTCGTCCAAGTTGTACATGCCCATGGCGACGCCCCCGGATGGGAAGTCAAAGACATTGAATTCCATCGGTTCAGAACCATCGGTTGGTGTGAAAGTCATGGTCAATGTGCCAGCCGTGGGAACCTTGAAATCTGTCGCCTTGTATTGGTCACCGAAAGCGTGACGACCGATGATGATCGGTTGGGTCCAACCAGGAACGAGCCGAGGAATGTTTGAAATAATAATTGGCTCACGGAAAATAACGCCACCAAGAATATTACGAATCGTTCCATTAGGTGACTTCCACATTTTCTTCAGACCAAATTCTTCAACACGCGCTTCATCAGGGGTGATGGTTGCGCATTTCACACCGACACCATATTTCTGGATTGCATGTGCCGAATCGATCGTGACCTGATCATCTGTTGCGTCACGGTTTTCCATGCTCAAGTCGTAGTACTTCAGGTCGACATCAAGATACTTTTCAATAAGTTCAGCCTTAATAAAGTGCCAAATGATTCGAGTCATTTCGTCGCCGTCTAGTTCAACGACCGGATTAACAACCTTAATTTTTTGCGACATGCGAATTACTCCTTGAGTGGGTATTGAATGGAAAAACGATGCGTTCTTATAGAGCCGAGACGTCAGCCTGCTTGGCTTTGACCGCTTCATAGGCCTCAACGAGCAGGGCTTTTTCTGAATCGGTGAGTGGGGTTTCCACGATCTTCTTGATCCCCTCTTTGCCGATTTCGGCTTCAACCCCGAGGTAAGCACCGGAGAGACCGTATTCACCGTCAACCCATGCACACACGGGCATTACCTTGCCGGAGTTTTCATGGACTGCACGGGCCATGCGGGCTGCTGCAGCAGATGGGGCGTAGTAGGCCGACCCCGTTTTCAACAGGGCAACGATTTCGGCTCCACCATTGCGGGTGCGCACGACAAGCTCCTCAATCTGATCCGCTGAGAGCAGGTCACTTAATGGCTTACCGTCCACACTGCAGGCCGATGCAACAGGCACCATGGTGTCACCGTGTGAACCAAGGGTCAGGGTTGTGACAGATCCAACAGGGACATTGAGTGCTTCGGCAACAAAGTGGGAGAAGCGGGCCGTGTCCAGCATCCCCGCTTGACCAATCACGCGGTTGTACGGGAACTTGGTGACAATTTGTGCGAGTGCGGTCATTTCATCAAGTGGGTTGGCCACGTTGATCACAACGCAATCTGGCGCATGCTTCGCGATATTTTCGCAGACACCACGCATGATTTTGGCATTTGTTTCAATCAGATCCATGCGGCTCATGCCGGGCTTGCGGGGAAGGCCTGCGGTCATGACAACAATGTCGGAACCGGAAATAGCTTCGTAGCCACTGCCGTCCATCCCCGTGGTTTGGCCAACGAGCTTGGTTTCAAATCCTTCAATCCAGCGCGACTGGTTCATATCCAGTGCCAGGCCCTCAGCCTTACCGTCAACGACATCGGTGAGAACTACTGTTTCAAAGATGTCGTATTCAGCCAGACGCAAAGCTGTCGTTGAACCATAGAAACCTGCGCCAATTACTGAAACCTTGCCAGAGCGTGCCATGTGTAATCTCCTTCGTGGATGTGAGGGATGGAATCAAAAATATCTTGACGTCAAGATACCGCCTCGCGCCTTTTATTTTTAGTTCGGGGCAGGTACCCACAGGGCAAATATGGCCAATCCCACACCCAAAACGGTCAAAATGGCAACATCGACGCTTTTCGAGCGGACAGCGAGCATTCCGGCCTGGTTTTCCGGCAGGAAAAGTCGGAGAAAGATGGCCAGCACGACACTTACCGCGAGGACTAGAGATCCCCGCCGAAAATGGTCCGTTGCCACGAAAACCATCGAGATTGCGATCCCGAGTAGTACGAGTGAGATTGGCCATTCCCGAAACCTTGACCGTGGAAGCCGGTGCACATTTTCCTCGCGTGAATTTGCCATGTGAGTTTCAGCCTTTGGCCAATTCCTCGGCGCGGGCCACAACATTGGCCAGCAACATGGCGCGGGTCATGGGACCGGTACCGCCTGGCATGGGTGCGAGGAATCCAGCAACATCGATGACATCGGGCGCCACATCCCCAACCAAGCCAGTATCAGTTCTCGTAATCCCAACATCAAGCACCGCAGCGCCGGGCTTTACATCAGCTCCCGTGACTATGCCAGGGACTCCAGCCGCCGCAACAATAATGTCGGCTCGCCTG
Organism: Bifidobacterium breve; assembly: GCA_945861775.1. Lineage (GTDB taxonomy): Bacteria > Actinomycetota > Actinomycetes > S36-B12 > S36-B12 > UBA4592. The sequence goes on along the minus strand of CAMAVT010000098.1, from coordinate 3,232 downwards.
AGTTGCTCTGAAAGATCCTTCGTCCCGGTGTGGCACAGAGTCACGGTCGCGTTTTCACTTTTACGGGTGAGCAGGAGCCCCAATGGTCGGCCAACGGTGACTCCCCGACCAACAATAACAACGTGGGCGCCATTTATCGGTACTTCGTAGCGCCTGAGCAGTTCAACAATTCCGGCCGGAGTACACGGCAGCGGAGCAGGAATCCCCAACACGAGCCGACCTAGGTTCATGGGGTGCAACCCGTCAGCGTCTTTGCCAGGATCCATTAGTTCGAGAACCCGGTTAGCATCCAAATGTTTGGGCAGCGGAAGTTGAACGATGTAACCGGTGACGCTTGGATCAGCGTTCAGCTCAGCGATATGTGCGTCAACGTCTGCCTGGGTTGAATTAGTGGGCAGGTCGATTCGAATCGATGAAATCCCAACTTCGGCGCAGTCCTTATGCTTTCCACCGACATAAGCGTGTGAACCAGGGTCTTCACCCACCAGAACCGTACCCAGCCCTGGCACGATCCCTTTCGCCCTGAGTGCATCGACTCGGACCTTGAGTTCAGCCTTGACTAGTGCCGCGGTTGCTTTGCCGTCAAGAATCATGGACGTAGTCTCTCCCATGCGAGGTTCGCTCTCCTATCAGGTCCTGACTGCACCTCACCCATTTCATTTTTCACGCCTAAGGCGAACTTAACGCCTAGATGTCAACAATCGCGGTGACACTGACAGAGCGATCGCGGCGAAGGTAAGTCCAACACCGATAAAAAGTGTAGGTGTGATCACTGTTCCACTGGTTGGCATCACGATATCTAGAAAGAGTGCTCCGGTGAGTTGTCCACTGACCGAGATCAGCACGAAAATCAATACTCCTACCTTCGGGACAACCCAGACCGACATGGCGATGAACACAACACCCACGATTCCCCCGGTGTACACCCACCATGAATCACTCGGAAGAGCTGAGACCTGCATGTCACCCCAAAAAACCTGGGTGAATGAAGCAGCGATTAGGGCGCTGGTCCCAAAAATCATGTTGAACCACGTCGATGAAAACGCATTTCCCGCCGTGATGCCGATACGACCGTTGATGGCCTGCTGGACAGCTACGAGTGCACCCACAAGGAAGGACAAAACCACTGGCATGAGTGAGATTTCGCCGGTCAACCGACCTGACACTGCGACGATAACACCACCCACGGCAAGCACACTCGCGATTACTCTGATCGGGCTAATCGCCGTACTACCCGCTGGACCTAGCCCAATTCGGTCAACAAGGAGCGCGTTAGAACTTTGACCGGCAACAAAAGCGACTGTGAATAGTGCGACACCAATGAGTGGGACGACACTTGCCTGTACACCAACAAATGCCCCACCGAGCAGGCCACCCAATATGTACCAGCGTGGGAAATCATGGTTGCGCAGCCCTTTGACAACCTTTTTCACACCGACTCGCATGCGCTGATTGGCCAACAACAAAATTGTCAGCATGATTAAGCCAGAGCCAAAACTCCAGACCGCTGCTTCAAGACCGCTGCCCACCAAAACGGCGAGTTCCCCATTTGCCCTGGCGTGCCAAGCTGTCAGCATTCCCGCGATGAACGCGATTGGAAGAAAAACTATTACGCTGGTTGTACCTCGTTCATTACTAGTGAAAGAAATGGCGGGTTCCCGTGAAATACATACTGACTTCCACAGCTTGAGCTGCAGCAATAACTTCTTCGTCTCGCACTGAACCACCCGGTTGCACGACAGCGCTCACCCCCGCGTCCAGCAATACCTGTAGTCCGTCCGCGAATGGGAAGAAAGCGTCAGAGGCCGCGACCGATCCAACTGCCCGCTCTCCGGCGCGAGACACAGATAGGTGCGCAGAGTCAACCCGATTAACCTGGCCCATACCGATTCCGACAGCACCTAGATTTTTTGCAAGAAGAATTGCATTTGACTTCACGGAACGACAGGCTTTCCAAGCAAACTCGAGGTCACGCATGGTTTCATCAGATACTGGCTCACCACTGACGAGTGTCCAATTGGCGGGATTATCGCCACTGTCATTTACGGTGTCGACGCTTTGGACGAGTAAGCCTCCAGAGATCGCTCGTTCTTCCACCCTTCGGCCTTGGCGGGGGGCCGGTGAAACCAGAATCCGGAGATTAACTTTTTCTTTCAGAATGCTGAGAGCATCAGCATCAAAATCAGGAGCAATTACGACTTCGGTGAAAACCTTCGACAGCGACTCTGCCATTTCCTTCGTCACCGTGCGATTGGCAGCGACCACTCCGCCAAAGGCTGAGACCGGATCGGTGGCATGAGCCTTGTTATACGCCTGTTCAATGTCAGCGCCAGATGCGATCCCGCACGGATTAGCGTGCTTAATAATCGCCACAGAGGGCTCCAAAAAATCAAATGCGGCCCGGCGAGCTGCATCAGCATCAATAAAGTTGTTGTAGGACATGGGTTTTCCATGTAATTGAACTGAGTTTGCAATTCCCACCTCCTGACCAATTCCGATATAGGAAGCGGCACTCTGGTGCGGGTTCTCCCCGTATCGAAGCACTTCGTTTCGAGTCCAGGCCGACCCTCGCCATCGAGGAAATTCGTTTTCGTCGGGGGCGACCACATTCGACATCCAGGTCGCAACCGCAATGTCATAGGTTGCTGTGTGCGCAAAGGCGTATGCCGAAAGCAGTGCCCGCTGAACAAGTGTGGTCCCGCCCGCTTCAAGGGCCGCAAGAATCTCTGGGTAGTTGGCCGGGGAAACTACGACCGCGAGATTGGCATAGTTCTTTGCTGACGCTCGAATCATGGCTGGCCCACCAATATCAATCTGCTCGACACAGTCATCAATCTTTGCGCCACTTGCTACTGTCTCATTAAATGGATAGAGATTCACCACGACTAAATCAAATGCCTTGATCTCGAGGGCTTCCAATTGAGAAACATGATCAGGATTGCGTAGGTCAGCGAGTAGACCGGCATGAATACCAGGGTGCAGTGTCTTTACCCGTCCATCAAGACACTCTGGGAAATTTGTGACCGCAGCTACTGGGGTGACCGGTATGCCGGCTGCTTCGATGGTTGCAGCGGTACTCCCGGTAGAAACTATTTCAATACCATTGCGCGATAAGGCTTGAGCTAAATCGACAACTCCGGTCTTGTCGTACACCGAAATCAACGCCCGTTTGATCGACCGAAATGTCACTGAAACCCTTTACCAAAACGCTCGATCAATAGTCGTTCAACAA
>CAMAVT010000097.1 GCA_945861775.1 Bifidobacterium breve | reverse complement strand
ACTCAAGTCAGACTCTCCGCTGGAAACAACGAATCAATATCTGAACTGGTGGCCCCTAGCGTCAATGAATACATCACGACCAACAAGCTGTACATCAACTGACAAGACAGGAAACCTTCACCAAATGCCCGCATTACAAAGTGCCATCGATTCTGCCTTAATTGCCGCCCAAGCGGCAGCCGACAAACTCGCCACTGACATTGTGATCCTTGACGTCAGTGAACAACTAGTGATCACCGATTGCTTCGTGCTGTGCTCGGGAGCAAATGAATTACAGGTGAGATCAATTGTTAACGCTATCGAGGAAGCTTTACACCTTGCAGGGGAGAAGCGGCTCCGCAAAGAGGGAGCTGGGGAAGCAACGTGGATTTTGATCGATTACGGCGACATTGTGGTCCATGTTCAAATGGCGGAAGAGCGCATCCATTACGCGATTGAGCGTTTATGGAAGGACTGCCCGGTTATTCCGTTGCCTGAATCAATTAATCTGGAGCGCTAACCATGACTCACGGCCGCAAGGTTGTTTTCTGGCGACACGGTCGCACGCAATGGAATGCGCAGCGACGCTTCCAAGGTCAAACCGACATTCCATTGGATGAAGTTGGTCAAGAGCAAGCACATGATGCAGCGCGACTGCTTGCGGGTCTGCGACCATCCAGGATTATCTCCTCAGATTTAGTCCGAGCATCCCGCACCGCCCAGGCGCTGTCAGAACTGGTGAATATTGATGTTGAGACATTTCCTGGACTGCGGGAAACAAATGCTGGAACCTGGGAAGGTCAGACCAGAGATGAATTAATTGCTAACCACGGTGACGACCTCGCGGCCTGGGCTGCGGGATCAAATATTCGACCTGGTGGCGGTGAGACCCGCATGGAGGTCGCCCAGCGGGTAATTGCTGTGGTCAACCAAGAGATCGCCCACGTCAAAGACAATGAAACCTTGATAGTCGTAACCCATGGGGGTAGCGCCCGTGCAGCAATTGCCATGATGCTAGAACTGCCGCCAGAGCACTGGGCCGCCTTTGGCGTTCTGAGTAACTGCGCTTGGTCGGTTCTGAGTGAAAAGGATTCACCGTACAGCCCAGCCTGGCGACTACAGGAATACAACGCCAAGTCACTTCCCGTCCCAGCCCTAGGAGATGACAGCTAAAGCTGCACGGCTATGCTTTGTCCTCCCAACAAAGCGATCACCATTGCTTTAACTTGGGGCTGTGGCGCAGCTGGTAGCGCACCTGCATGGCATGCAGGGGGTCAGGGGTTCGAGTCCCCTCAGCTCCACTTTTTCTCTCTCGGCCCAAAATTGTGACCGCTGTGAGTCTCACGGGACTTTCAGTGCTCGTAAAGTGAGTAATCTTGGGGTCACTGGCCCAGATTTTGGGTGGCAGGCCCGAAAGCGACGAAAGGCACCCCGTGTCACTCACACTCCCAAAAACGGTACGCACCAAGGCATACATTCATGGTGCATTTGTTGATGCTGCAGATGGAGCGACTTTTGAGTCATTGGCGCCGGCAACGGGTCAGGTGATTGCTGAAATAGCCGCGTGCAAGGACATTGATGTAGATAAGGCAGTGGCCTCGGCTCGGGCAGCATTTGAATCGGGTTCGTGGAGTGGCAAGTCACCAGCTGAGCGCAAAGTAATCCTGCTCAAGCTCGCGGACCTCATTGAGGAAAATGCCGAAGAGTTGGCGGTAACCGAATCAATCGATGCCGGCAAGCCCATCACTGAGTGCCGCACATTTGATATCCCAGATGTTGTCAACACGATGCGTTGGTATGCAGAGGCAGCCGACAAAGTATTTGGGAAAGTTTCACCCACTGGACCAGACGCTTTGGGAATGATTGTCCGTGAGCCGATTGGTGTTGTCGGGGCTGTTTTACCGTGGAACTTCCCAGCCGCGATGCTCGCATGGAAAATTGGACCAGCTTTGGCCGCGGGAAATTCAATTGTTGTGAAACCCGCTGAGCTCTCATCACTGACAACACTGCGTATTGCAGAGCTGGCAACCCAAGCCGGTGTCCCGGACGGAGTGTTCAACGTGGTTACCGGGCTGGGGCACATTGCCGGCAAAGCCCTTGGTCTTCACATGGATGTTGATTTGATTGCATTCACAGGGTCAACCGAGGTTGGTCGAATCTTTCTCACCTACTCGGCGCAAAGCAACATGAAGGAAATTGTTTTGGAAATGGGTGGCAAGAGCCCCCAGATTGTTATGCCGGACTGCTCGAACAAGATTGACACAATTGCTGAAGAACTGGCCGTTGGTTGCTTCTGGAATAGCGGGCAGAACTGCAGTGCTGGCTCGCGCATTCTGGTTCATAATTCAATTCGTAGCGAGATAGTTGCTGCTCTGGCAAAAGTCGCTAACAGTCGCATTGTCGGGGATCCATCACATCCTGATACCGCTCTTGGTCCGGTAATCGAAGAAGCAGCATTGGATCGAATTTTGGGTTACGTCAACGGAGCCAAGGCACAAGGCGCTGAAGTTGCCTGTGGTGGTGAGCGGTTGTTCGAAGAAACCGGTGGTTGGTTTATTGGACCCACGATCCTCAATGGTGTTACTCCCAGCATGACCGTTGCGCAAGAGGAGATCTTTGGGCCGGTTGTCAGTGTTATTGGTTTCGACACGGAAGAAGAAGCAATCGCCATTGCTAACGGAACCGATTACGGCTTAGCGGCAGTGATCTACACCGATGATCTTGAGACAGCTATCCGGATGGCTCGTGCGGTCCGAGCGGGAACGGTTGCAATCAACGGCTATTCCGAAGGGGATATCAGCACTCCATTTGGTGGATACAAGATGTCCGGATTCGGTGGCCGCGATAACGGGATAGAAGCACTTGAGCAGTACACCGAACTGAAGACCATCTGGATCACTCTGCGTAATGATTGACTAAGTTATTGAACCTTGGGATCAGCCGATTGGTTCACTTTCAAAGGTGGGTGCTTTACGGGTTGCTAGGAAAGACCCAAGCAGGATGAGTGGGAAGCCAATTACCAGCCCTAATGTGATGGGTTCACTCAGTACCAAAACACCAAGAATGACTGCTACGGCCGGATTGATGTAGGTAATTACCGTGGTTCGCGAAGGTCCAACTTCAGCTACCAATGAGAAGAACAGGATGAAAGCAAGAGCGGTACAGACCGCACCGAGGACGGCAACGGCAAGCCAGACATTAATGGGTACAGACTCGGTCGGGCGATGGATAAATGCAAATGGTGCATAGATAAACGAGTTGATGACCATTGCCATGGCAATCGCGGCCAGGGCGGGAACTTCCGAAAGTTTCTGGGAAACAATGATGGGTCCCACTGCGTATCCGATGACCGCGATAATGAGGAGCGCTGCCGAAAGTAGTTCGGCGCCGGTCACATCAAGGCCAACCAGGGCGGCAACGCCGAGAATTCCAACACCCAGGCCAACAACCCGAATTCCGGTGATCCGCTCGTCAATTCCCAAGCGCCACGCCATGATCGCGGCAACAATTGGCACCGCGGCAATCATCAATCCGGTCATTGAGCTACTCAATTTGATTTCAGCAAAAGTGAGTGCGCCAAATGGGAATGCGATCTCAATGATGGCAAAGATAAAGACCCATTTCCAATGTCCTTTGAGTTCACGCAGGTAGCCACGCTTAATCGCGACCGGCAAAAGAATTATGGCGGCCAGGAAAACTCGAAGGAAAATGATCACCTCCGGGGAGAGGTATTCGACGCTGACCTTTATGAGTAAGTAGGGCAGACCCCAAATCAGGCCCAAGCTCAGGAACAGGATCAAACCGCGTCGAGACATAAAGGCACACTAGGGGAGTGGATCAAACGGAGAACGTGCGCCATCTCTTGGTACTTGGAGACTCACTCGCATTTCAAGGTCCGCAGGGGATCGTCTTGCCCTCTGATCCTCGACTATTTCCCAATATTGCGGCAGCCCACCTGGCAGTCCAACGGGGCACACCCTTCGAGGTTGACCTGGTCGCGCGTGAAGGGTGGACTTCACGTGATTCGTGGTGGGCTTTAACAAAAGACCCGGTTGTCTTTGGCACCTACCTACCCCGAGCCAGTGCGGTGATTATCGAGGTGGGTGGAATGGACCAACTGCCAGCCGTCATACCCACATATCTGCGTGAAGGGATGCCGTATTTACGGCCAGGGGGTTTGCGTCGTCGTACCCGCCGGATCTACCGAGAACTCGCGCCCAAGATTGTGGGTCTGACCGGTGGGCTTATGCGGCAACTACCCCAGTTGGCTACCGATCGTTACTTGACTCGAATCGTGCAAGCGGTTCGGGCGGTCTCCGGGGATATCCCGATCGTGGCCATGACGCCATCGCCCTATAACAGCAAGTACTACCCGTCGCAGAAATACCACGACGCTGCCCGGACATCAGCATTTAGCTGGGCAGCATCCATTGGTGTTCCCATTGTGGACATCGAAAATCATGTTCTCAAAGGTCTTGTCAGCGGCAGCGCGAACCCCGATGGGATGCATTGGGCGTGGGAAACCCACGAGTCTGTTGGCCAGGCGCTCGCGGGTGCCCTTGACCCTATTTAGTGAACTTATTTAGCCATCACAATGACGGTCAATTTGCCATCATTGCTTTTCGTGCCACCGGGTGAAGTGGTGACAACCGTGACGACAGCTTTGCCAACCGACTTGGCTGTGATCTGCCAAACGGTGGTGCCGGGAACCCCGACCATTCCGGTGGCAGCAGGAGCCGCGTAAATACCCTGATAGACCTTGACCGACTTAGAGTCTCCGGAGACTTTTGTATCCCAGGTGTAGCCCGTGGTGGCGTTAGTGGAGAGTGACAGGGCAATGGATTCACCAGGAACTAGTCGCACCTGAGCCGGCAATTGGGTGACCACGAGGGTGATGTCCTTATTGGCGGCACTCGCCGGAGAGGACAGCAGACCGCTGGCCATAAATACTGCGGAACTCACTGCGATGACGACTCTCAGGGATTTTCTCATGTCACTTATGGTAACTCAGGGGAGGCGGTCGTGAAGGCTTTTAGCCTCGGTAGTCTTATCCGCGCACTTGTTTCTCGTAAATTGCCGCGCAAAATTGATTCATGAAACCCGCAAAAGGATGGTTGAAACCCCGTGACCGACGTAGCACCTAGCCCGGATCCCCGTGATGCGCAACGCTTCGACTTCGCGGCAATCCAGGAGCGGTGGCTACCAATATGGGATGAACTTGCCCCTTTTCGATCAGGGGATCCAACCGATACCCGCCCTAAGAAATACGTGTGCGACATGTTTCCCTACCCATCGGGCGATCTGCATATGGGACATGCGGAGGCTTATGCAATCGGCGACGTGATTGCCCGCTACTGGGTGCTCAAGGGTTTCAATGTTTTACACCCGATTGGTTGGGATGCGTTCGGACTTCCTGCGGAAAATGCAGCGATCAAAAACAATGTAGATCCGGGTACGTGGACCTATGCGAACATTGAACAGCAAAAAGCGTCGATGCGAAATTACGCGTGTTCATTTGATTGGGATCGCGTTCTCTACACATGTGACCCCACCTACTATCGCTGGAATCAGTGGTTCTTTTTAGAGATGTTCAAACGGGGCCTGGCCTACCGCAAATACAGTGCGGTCAACTGGTGCACACAATGCCAAACGGTGCTCGCTAATGAGCAGGTCGTTGCTGGTCTATGTGAGCGATGTGATTCACAGGTCACTAAGAAAAAACTTGCCCAGTGGTATTTGCGCATCACCGATTACGCGGATCGCCTACTGGAAGACATGGATCAACTAGAAGGTAAGTGGCCGGAGAAAGTGCTGCTCATGCAGCGCAACTGGATTGGCCGTTCACAAGGGGCGCATGTTCAGTTTGTGATTGAAGGTCGCGAAGAACCCGTCAGTGTTTACACGACTCGCCCAGACACACTTTTCGGTGCAACATTTTTCGTGGTAGCGGCTGACTCGGATCTTGCCGCTGAACTAGCTGCAGGAACACCGGCCGAAGCTGAGTTCAACGCTTATTTGGACAAAGTGAAAGCATCATCGGAAATGGATCGACTGGAATCCGGTCGCGAGAAAACGGGTGTTTTCTTGGAGCGGTATGCAATTAATCCTGTCAATGGTGAAAAAATCCCGGTCTACGCCGCGGATTACGTGCTCGCTGATTACGGCACCGGCGCCATCATGGCGGTTCCAGCACATGACCAACGTGACCTTGACTTCGCCCGCGCATTTAAATTGCCAGTAACCGTTGTTGTTGACAGTGACGAAGATCCACGCGAAACGGGAATCGCGACAACGGATAATGGAGTTTTGGTTAATTCAGGACCTCTTGACGGACTTACCAAAGCCGAAGCGATTCCGCGCATGATTGAAGTGTTGGAAGAGCGGGGAACAGGCTCGGCAGCGACGAATTACCGACTGCGAGATTGGCTTATTTCCCGCCAGCGCTATTGGGGCACCCCGATTCCGATCATTCACTGCGAAAAATGTGGTGAGGTTGCTGTTCCCGAAGACCAATTGCCCGTTGAACTTCCCAGCACCGAAGGCCTTGACCTCAGCCCAAAGGGTGTTTCACCACTTGCAACGGCCCACGACTGGGTCAATGTCGCTTGCCCTAATTGCGGTGGACCGGCACTGCGAGACACGGACACAATGGACACATTCGTTGACTCGTCTTGGTACTTCCTTCGATACGCGGACTCGCAGAACTCAGAAGCCGCATTTGATCCTAAAAAGGTGGCCGAGTGGCTACCGGTTGACCAATACGTCGGTGGAGTAACCCACGCCATCCTGCATTTGTTGTACGCACGCTTCTGGGTCAAGGTTGCCCACGATATGGGTCTTGTTGATTTTGTGGAACCATTTACTCGACTGCTGAACCAGGGGATGGTGCTCAAGGATGGCAGCGCAATGAGTAAGTCGCGTGGCAACTTGGTGCGTCTAACCGAGGAACTCGAAATCAATGGAGTTGATGCAATTCGACTTTCTATGGTTTTTGCTGGACCACCAGAAGACGACATCGACTGGGCTGAAGTCTCACCATCGGGTTCCCGGAAGTTCCTCGCACGAGCGTGGCGTCTTGCCGGTGATGTAACAAGTGAGGTCGGCGCTGACCCAACCCAGGGTGATCAACAACTACGTAAAGCAACCCATAAAGCAATTCGTGACGGTGAACTTAACGTTGAGTCGCTGCGTTTCAACGTCTTGGTAGCACGGGTAATGGAGCTGGTTAACGCAACCCGTAAAGCAATTGACACTGGTTGTGGACCCGCGGACCCTGCAGTGCGCGAGGCGGTTGAAACTGTTGCGATCATGCTCTCCGTCGTTTGCCCTTACACGGCGGAAGAGATGTGGATGCTGCTGGGACATGAGCCCACGGTCGCCCGAGCTGCTTGGCCAACTGTTGATCCATCCTTGCTTGTTGAAGACTCCGTTACCTGTGTGGTCCAAATCGCTGGAAAGATCAGAGACAAGCTTCAGGTGAGTCCCGATATTTCTCAAGCTGAATTGGAAGCACTCGCTATGGCGTCAACAGAAATTATTGATGCCCTAAAGGGCCAAGAGATTCGTATGGTGGTTGTCCGAGCCCCCAAACTCGTCAATATTGTTCTCAAATAGTCGGAAGCGCAGTCATGGGACAGGTGGCGTTGGTTACCGACAACAGTTCAGGAATACCCGTGGAACTGGCTGCCCAACTGGGGATTCGCGTGGTCCCCGTTGACGTGATCGTGGATGGCGTTGTTTTACCAGAGGGTGATTCCATAGATATTGCCCAAGCGGTGCGTGATGGAGTGAAAGTAACAACTTCTCGTTCAACGCCGGAGGCATTCACCAAAGAGTTCGAATCATTAGCGACTGAGGGCTGTGAACATGCAGTGGTAGCCACTTTGTCATCCAAGCTGTCGGGAACTTTTGAGTCTGCGCTCCTTGCAGCACGTTCAAGCCGACTTTCGGTCAGCGTATGTGACTCTTTGAATATTGGCTTGGGCCTGGGGTTTCCGGTTATCAACGCGGCACGGGCAGCACAAGGTGGTGCGAGTGTTGCTCGCGTCCGTGAAGTTTTGGAAAAGGGGTTTGGGTCCTCGAAAGTATTTTTTTATGTCAATAGTTTGGAGTATTTAAAGCGTGGTGGACGCATCAGCGCAACCAGCGCGATGCTGGGAACTGCGTTGTCGGTGAAACCGATCATGACAATCGTCGACGGTCAGGTGGTCTTAAAAGAAAAGGTTCGCACCCAGGCCAAAGCGCTGACCGAACTGGTTCGCCTTGCAGTGAGTTCTGCGCGCGAATATGAACCTGCACTCATCGGACTTCAGTATTTTGGTGATCGAAGCCTGGTTGATCAGTGCGCACAAAGGGTCGAAGATGAACTACCCGGTATCGAATTGTTAATCAGTGAAGTGAGTCCAGTAATCGGAGTACATGCCGGCCCCGGCCTCGTCGGGATCATTGTGGCTAAGTCAACGTGATTGGCGCATGCCAGCACGGCGAGCTGCCGAACGAGTTGCCGGCCAAGCCTTGATAAACCTGCGGTGCTCAATGTGATTGCGCCTGTTTTGAAGGTCGATTAATCGGCCCAGGGCGAGCGCCTGCCGTCCGCTCGCATTGGGTGCTTGGGCGAGCTCACGAAGAAATATTTCCGCCACATGAGCGTCATGGAGGTCACCCAGAATGTCGGTGATGGTGGCCAGATTTCGGGCATAGGTCCGCACTGCCTTACCGGTGATCGTTGCGGCAGACTCGGCCGTGTATCGCGCACGTTTGGCTCGAATTCGCACCGCATGCCATTCGGCGTCTGGGCAGGTGAGGGAAAGTTCGCGGACATCTTTTGCAAGTTTTACCCAAGTGCGTTGCGCCATCGAGGTCAGCAACGGCTTTGCTGGGTGGAATGCAGCATGGGTAACCGGTGGTTGTGAGCTAGCCGCAATTAGGTCCTCGACCAAGTCATAATGGCGGGGACCGCGCAGGGCGACCAATGCGCTGCTCTGGGCTACATCCAGCCTTTGCTGCAATTCCGATCTAATGAACCTAGCAGCAACATCCGCGTCGGTTGGGTCGCTGAGCACAGACGCTTGTTGGGTCAATCGATCAAGGAGCACCTCCAGATCTCGCACT
>CAMAVT010000096.1 GCA_945861775.1 Bifidobacterium breve | reverse complement strand
TCGGGACCCGCGGCGATGCTCTCCGGGTTGGCACCGGGGGTGGGTACGACGTATTCCGTCATGACCCCGTCCATGGTGATGCGGCCGATCTTGTTGCTGGCCTTCTCCGCGAACCACATGGCCCCGTCCGGGCCTGCGGTGATTCCGGTTGGCGTTGCACCGTTGGTGCGCAGCGCGAACTCGGTCACGACGCCGTCCATGGTGATGCGGCCGATCTTGTTGCCCGTCCACTGGGTAAACCACATGGCCCCGTCAGGGCCTGCCGCGATCCCGAAAGGGAGGGCTCCGGCAGTAGGCACCGGGTAGTGGGTCAACTCACCGCTCGGTGTCAGGCGGCCGATCTTGTTGTTCGCATATTCGGTGAACCACATGGCGCCGTCAGGACCCGCGGCGATGCTTTCCGGATCTGAACTTCCTCCCAGCACCGGGTCGAAGGTGGTGAACTCGCCCACGGGGGCAGCGGACGCGGGTGAGGCAGACACGAGGCCGCCTTGCCACATCGATCCGGCAAGCACGAGGACCAAGACTGTTCGAAGTTTCATTGCAATTTTCCTGACCGGTGAGAGTAGGTGTTTGACTAGGCCGCTTTGGGATCGAACGTCCCTCCAGCACACGTGGAGGATAACACCCTGAGCCGATTTTTCAATTTATTTAGGAGGTCCTCGAATCGACTTACGGTCGCGCACGCGGGACGCTTTCGCAACGGCGCGTTGCGAGAGACCGTGACTGATCCGCGTGGAGCGGGGTATTCCTGATGCCGAAATATCGATTATCTTTTTAAGATACGGTAGAGCGATACTTAATTCGTAGCTTGCTGATGTGAAGCACTCTGTACAATCAGGTCTATTACATGGCACTCGACTTTCGCACAAAGAGATGGATAGATAAGAGATGAAAGCACAACTTCCAAAGGCAATTTTCGTGGCCCTTGCAGTGTCCGCACTTGTGATCAGTGCGTGCAGCTCGGAATCATCGGAGTCTGCAAGCCCAGTCGCGACCGCACCAGTGGCGGAGTCTGCAGAAGCGGCCGAGTCCCCAGGGGACTACACGATTGGTGACACCGGTCCCGGCGGTGGGATCGTGTTTTTTGACGCAGGCTCCGTGCAGCCGTGGGGTCGATATTTGGAGGCGGGGCCGCAACTCGCTCCCACCGAGTGGTGCGGTGAGGATTGGGAATTGGATATCCCAGGAACGATGACAGCAATCGGTTCGGGTGCTGCGAATACGAAACTGATGGCGGATGCCTGTATGGCAGGCGCCGCTACGTCAGTGATTGAGTTTGATGGAGGTGGGAAGACCGATTGGTTCTTGCCATCTAAAGATGAACTTAACGTGGTGTACGAACAGCGAGACATTATTGGTGGGTTTGGGATTGGTAACGAGGGGAGTTCCTTTGATGCCTATTGGAGTTCCACGCAGAGCGATGTGGGTACCACGGGGTTCACGGACGTCGTTTGGACTCAGTACTTCGACGGTGGCGAGCAGCAGGGGGATGACTGTAAGTGCAACTTGTATGGCGTTCTTCCGGTCCGGGCTTTTTGACCGCTGGCACCCTGTGAGTTGGTCGTTGTCCAAGTCTTTCCGAACTGCAGGACTGTCCATGTTGCTAGTTGCTCCCAAGCACCCTTGTTGCTAGTGACGATATTTGTCATCTTCATCTCGACCAGGTTGGCGTGAAGGCCCGCTTGGTGTGCCACGATCTCGAAGAGTGCATGCCCACAGTGATGGGATCTGCGACAAGCCTCAACGGGCACCGTCGAGTTCGACTTACACTTGAGCATGACTAACTTATCCCCGCTCATCTGGCGTCCTGATCGAGTGGCGCATTGTCGGAGCGATTCGGGCGATGTATGGCTGTTCGGCGGTCCTTTTCCGGTTCGGCTGAGTGGTCGGTTCGCCGTGCCGGTGGCGCAAGCGATCGATGGTGAGCGGACGATGAGCCAGGTAGCCCAGTTTGCCGCGACCGGTGATCTTGTCTCTGCCGGGCAGGCTAACGCGGTTCTCTTCCAGTGGCTCACGGCCGGACATGTGGTCACCCGTGCCGAACTGCCCGGGCCCCCTCGGATCCGCGTACTTGGCGATGACGCGCCTGAAGTTCGGGCCTTGCGACATGCACTGGAGGCGACTGGAGCAGAGGTGGTACTCGACAGTGCAGATCCAGCAGATTTGACGGTGGCCGTCCTTGATGATCTCCTGAACATGGCTGGCCGTGCGGACCAGGGGAACTGGCTCCCTGCGCGGATGCACGGTGATGAAGTGCTTGTCGGACCGATGCTGGGCCCGGACTACGGATGTGCAGACTGCTTCGTCGCCCGGCATGAAAGCCGACGCTCTGTCGACCTAATGAGTGCACGCCTCGCCGGCCTCGATCGGCCTCCGGTGTCACCGAACATTCACCCGGCAGCACCCGCCCTCGCGGCGGGCATGATCACCTCGATTGCGGAGGAGCGACGACTTGGGGCGACCTCTACGGCGGGAGATGATTGCCGCAGCATCAACCCGGTCAGCTTGGAATCGCGCCGGCATGCGCTCGTGCCGGTGCCGGGTTGCGTCACGTGCGATCCAGGTGGGAACTCCACCGTCGACCTTGAACGTGACCTTGATAGGCAGCTGATCTCGTCCAACGACGGTGGAGGGTTGCGCACCGTCGAACCTGAGACTACGTGGCAGTCGTACGAGCACCTCGTGAGCGACGTGCTCGGAATCGTGCCGGAGGTGTGCATCGTCGGGGATCCCTCACTGCGCGTTCACCGCGCTGGTCTGAATCCTGCATGGAGTGCGCGGCAAGACCTTGATGGGCTCCGCGCTTCTCTGCGGCAAAGTGCCATGGGCAAAGGGCTCACGATCGCGAGTTCACGGGCCGGTGCGCTAGCTGAGGCCCTTGAGCGCCAATCGATGATCTGGCAGGGGGATGAGTCCGTGCGTGTTGCACGCATGGATGACCTCGAAGGTGCGATTCATCCACATGACATACAGTTATATAGCGCTGCACAGATTGCTGCCGCGGAGTTTGACGGTTCGCCCACTCACCGTTTCCACTACGTTCCGCAGACTTTCATGGTGGATCAAGAACACACTTGGTCGCAGGTGCGGGGTATCGCCGATGATCGGCGAGCTTGGATCCCAACATCTATTGCCTACCTCGGTGTCCCGCAGACCGGCCCTGGATCGCTGCGCGGTTGCAGCAACGGTGTAGCCGCGGGGAATTCGATCGACGAGGCACTCCTGCAGGGGCTCCTCGAGCTCGTGGAAAGAGACTCGGTCGCCCTGTGGTGGTATTCACGCTCGCACCGGCCGGGCATCGACCTTGACGCGACCGATGATCCCCGCGTGCGAGCTGCCCTGGCGCCCCTGCGTGCCCGAGGTCGTGAAGTCTGGGTACTCGACATCACCTCCGACCTCGGCATCCCCGCAATGGCCGCGCTTACTTCCGCTCCCGACGGGGGACGGGTGCTCATGGGATTCGGTGCACATGTCGACCCGGTCATCGCCGTTGTGCGCGCACTAACCGAGGTCTGCCAAAGTGAGGCGGGGCTCTCGGATTGGAATGCGGAGAGTACGCCCGAGGGCGTGCCCGAGATTGAGGGTGAGTGGCTCGCCGCGGTGACTACCGCTACTGACCCTTGGCTGGCACCATACGGGTCGGTGCCGCTTGCCCGCTCGAGCACGCTAAACCTTCACGAGTCCCTTGATGTTGTGTTGCTTGCACTTTCACATGCGGGTCTTGAGGCTTGGTGGATGGATCTCACTCGACGTGACATCGGCCTTCCCGTGGTGCGCACTGTCGTGCCGGGTCTGCGCCATTTCTGGAACCGTTTCGCCCCCGGTCGCCTCTACGACGTTCCGGTGACACTCGAGTGGGTCCGCGATGCCTACGGTGAAGACGATCTCAATCCGCGCTGGGTTTTCTTGTAATTCGTCAGCAAATCGTGCCGTTGTCATTGAACTCCATACCTTGGCCTTCCAATTCGATCGGTTCCCGGCGGAGTCG
Source organism: Bifidobacterium breve (assembly GCA_945861775.1). Classification (GTDB taxonomy): domain Bacteria; phylum Actinomycetota; class Actinomycetes; order S36-B12; family S36-B12; genus UBA4592. The sequence goes on along the minus strand of CAMAVT010000096.1, from coordinate 5,113 downwards.
ATCTGAACCAGAGCGACAGTGTTGCCAAGTCCCCGATAACACGCAACCATGGGAGATAAATGGAAGCCCAAATTCTGTAAGTAGGCTTTCGGGGCTTGACTTGGACCGCTGAGATAATCGAAGGCTGGTAGTGGGGTGTTCACGCAGTGATAAGCGGATTGCTTCCCTAGTTGTTGTGGTGCCTTGTATCCTGAAGGCAACGTGTAACTAGTGAGGAGTGTGTATGGATGCTCAAAGTTTTTTAGCGGCCCTTGCCCCAGCGGTGACTGATGCACAGGCGCGTGAACGGTTTCTTGCTGACCCGAAAGCAGTACTGGTAGCCGCGGGGTTGGATCTACCGGAGTGGTTCACGGTCAGTGCACGTGAAGGTGATGTAGCCGAACTCACCATTACTCTGCCGGCCCTACTCGACCCTGATGCTGACCTCAGCGAGGAACAACTCGCCGCAGTTGCGGGTGGGTTTAGTGGGGGCGTTGGGGATCGTTGTGGTTGGAAGTAATGCGTGTGTTTGTCGTGGCCGGTAGATGGTAGGTGAGTGGGCGTAGCTGGCTAACCCACCCGTGGTGGTGGTGCACGGTGTGGGTGATTGGCGGGCGGGTGTTCATTGACCTAGGTGCACCGGTAGGTCAAGACTACTGTGAATGGCGTGATTTCAGGAATTGATTAAGTATCGCCGGCATTTATTCGACTTGGTCGTGTGCTTGGCGCAGCCTCATGGCAGGTGAGTTGTTGGTGATCATCGCTATGAAAACATCCTTGGGTGCACAACTTGAGTTCGCTCGTAAGTTCTCTGCATCTCCCATGTTGCTTGCAACGATGCTCGTCATCTTCGTCCTCGGCATGGTGGTGGAGCTGCGCACCAAACGCGGATTGATATTGAACTGATGAATTTCAAGTTGAAACCTAGGCCTTGGACGCACTCGCCTTGTGTATCGCGGCTAGAGCACATGCCACCGCACCTAATACATATGCGATGCCCTGCAGGCCCTGGAGTAGTCGCCATTCCTCGTTCATAAACGAGGGGAGCGAATGCAGAACAAAACCCGAGGCGTACAACGCAATTGCCACGATCGTGAATGCGACCGCAGGCGTTCCTATCTGCACAGAGAGGTGCGCCCTGAATGAGAAGACGGCAACCATCACAATGAGAAGGGCTAGTGCGAGCAGAGAGAACTGTGCGTGATTGGACTCTTCTTCGCCGACCCAGATGAGGTCCACACCGTAGATAAGCATTCCCACACCAAAAAGCAAGAGCTGCATGAAGGTGGCCTTGATCAAAGGGTCGCCCGAATTGGTAGGTTGATTAAGTTGCGATTCCTTGCGGGCCATCACCGCGAAGGTACCTAAAGAAGCGCTGATGGCGGCGATACCGCTCATGAGGAAACCCAGTTGGGTCGCAGACGCGGTGCCCAAGATGGTTGGGTCAACCACGTAGGGAATCCAGAGGGCGCCGAAGGTCAAGATTGCAATCAAGAACAGAATGAAAGATGCCCACCCGCGTCGCTCCACGTTAGTGCGCCATTCCATCAGTAGTGCAACGGCGATGAGCGCGGGGCCGAGAGCCTGCAGAGCAAAGTTGAGTCGGTCATTGTTCGGAAACCAACCGATCCCGATTGCACCGATTGCTAATGCAAGGAAACCAATCGCGGCAAGCCACAACGAAGCGCGATGCACGGGCACGACCTTGGCCTCATGATTTTGTTGCGACATGCGATGGGCTTCCTTCCGTGCACGGCGGTGTTACGAACGGCCGCAATGATAGGACGCATGGTGTTTCTTGGCACGGTGAGAACAAGGCAAACAGTTGATTTATTCCGAGCGTGTGGTGGCCAGGGACGGGATCGAACTGTCGACTTTCCGATCTTCAGGCGGACGCTTACCGGCTAAAGATCGCTCTGTTGATCAAGCCAATGTTGGATGCGAACCGTCGCGTTTGGGGAGATGACGTCCTGCGCGTGGTATCTCTCGTAAATTTCCTGTGCATCATCAAGACTCTTCACATCGCACGCAAATAGAAGGAATTCGATGTCATCACTGTCTCTAACTCCGCGATTGGCGAGCAGCTTCATGGCCAAGAGCATTTGAACCGATCCGATTGACACCCGGACGTCGCCCCTACGGATCACCTCGACCCAATCTTCAGGGCCCACAGGAGGGATGCACGCGAGAGCTGCATCGTTGAGCCAGTTGCTTGGCAATCCGCGCTCGTTAGCCAAATCGGTCACAATGTCGGCCGCCACGCCGGCTGGGACAATCACGGCGTCAATATCGGAGGTTGACCGACGGTCTTCGTCGAGGATGGAGAGCGCGGCACCGCCGATAACTCGTATGCCCGCGGTTATTCCTGCAGCATTGAGTCGCGTGGCAAGTTCCTCGAGAAGCTCGCGGACCTCTTTTGGCGTCATCGTGGCGGGCATCAGATGCTCGCTAAAACGACTCGGTCGAGAAAGACTCCGTGGCGTCGGATCGCTGGAGGTGTCGCCTTGCGGGCAGCTTTCCGCAGAGACGGGATCTCTTCCACGTCCCACGGCTCTTTGAGGTTCCAGGCGTCCTCGTCCAGCCAGGCGGGTCGCGGAAGTCGGGCGTCGACGAGGGCGGAGTCGGTGACTGCTGCTATCAATGCATCAAATCGAGAGTCGCCCGTGCGTCCGGGTGGAGCTATCGCCAGGGCGACGCAGGTGGCGCGGTCTACTTCGCGCAGATCGTCGTTGAGTTGGATCACCTCGCGCCAAGCTGAGCGTTCATCATGTGCATCGAGTGCGCGGCGAACTGCTTCGCCGGCTGCCCACACCGGGCGTCTGCGCGAGGGCAGCACAGTGAGCCGGCTGCCCAACTCATTCAGGAGGCGCTCGAGTCGGCTTACCGTTGCGTCTTCACTGCCGGACTCCACTGCTGCTACACCGGGCTGGCGCACGCGGGCCGCTTTCGCAAGGGCACGCTGAGAGAGACCGTGACTAGTCCGCGTTGAGCGGAGGATTCCTGATGCCGACATACCGATCACCTCTTTAAGATACGTTAAAGCGTATCAGTCTGTGTCGTCGGCTGATGCGGTCGGCGTAGAAACGACAGTCGACCTTCCGATTTTCAGTCGGGTTCAATCGGAGGGAAAACCCGCGGGCTCATGGCGGGAGCCCCCGCTTGAGAAATTAGTAACTCTGGCGGGTTTACAAAATAGGTCGTACATGCGACTATATATGTCATGACTGAGCATGGAGACCTCTTGAGCACGGCTGAAGCCAGCCGACAGCTTGGCGTAGGAACCAGGCAGGTGCAGCGCCTCGTTGCCACGGGTGCAATCACCCAAGTGGGGACTATTGGCCGAGTCAAGTTACTTGATGCCCGCTCGGTCCAACGACTTAAACTCCAGAAGACCGGGCGTGGTCGGCCTTGGACTCAGGCAACTATCGAGTTGGCCTTGGAATTGCTGAGCAAGGGTGACACCCATTTGGGAACGACGCTTGAGCGCTCGCGCACTCGGAAGAGACTCGTGAAGATCACTGCAGAAGGGCTTGTTCAAGCTATGCGCCGGCGCGCAGCGGTGCAGCGATACCGTGCATCGGAGTCGTTTCTCGATCAAGTCACTGCAAGTGTGATGCTAACGGGAGCGTCGGCCATCGATTCGAATTACGAACTCGCTCAGGAATTCGGTCTTGCAATGAAGGCAAGTGATTCAGTAGATGGCTATATAAGTGAGAAGGGTGTTAGGCAGCTGATTCGATCGTGCCATCTAGTCGAGGACGCGAATGGAAATGTCACTCTGCGAGAAACAGATATGAAAGTTCTGCTCAAGGGTAATTTTCAGTCGATCATCGTGGCCCTGGACCTTGCAGAGTCCCTAGACGCTCGGCAGCGCGCGGCTGGCCTGAGATTCATCACAAAATTGCTCGAGGAATTCTGATGAGTGATTCCTCGCGCGTGGTGATTATCGAAGAGCCCATAGGTGGATGGTTTGCACCGTGGCCCAACGTGTTCGAACTTTCTACGTTCCTGTCAGAAGAGAGCTGGATACTGGTTGGTGGCTTGATGGTGCAGCTACATGCAATGGCAAACGGTATCGACACGGTTCGGCCAACGGTAGATCTGGACATTCTGTTAGACATTGAATTGTCTTCCTCAGTGGTGATGAAAGCGGATCGTGCGATCTCCACTCTGGGCTATGTCCTGCAGGAACCTGGTGATGTTCGTCGTAAGCAAAGCCCGCACTATCGATACGTGCGACATACGGCAATTGGTGTAGAGAAGATCGACGTGATGGTTCCGGAACACGCTGGACCCACTGCTATGCGGCGACTACATGGTCGCCCGATGTTCGAGGTTGAGGGCGGTACGCAGGCATTGGGTCGCACTATGACCTGCGAATTGAAATCCATCAGCAACGATTCGGCTCGCATCACTGTGCCGGATGAACTGGGAGCACTGATCCTCAAGAGTGCTGCATACACCGCCGATAATAGGGACAGGGAACGTCACCTCCAGGATGCCGCTGTGCTCGCTGCTTGCATAACTGATCACGCCACCGAACTCCACCGCCTGGGCGGAAGTGACCGAAAGCGCCTGCGAGTTCTGGCCACGGCACTAGAGGATCCCACGAACCCGGCCTGGCTTGCACTCTCGCCGGACTTTCGCGTTGCGGGAACGGATACTTTCCGCATTCTCACTTCATCGAGCTGATGCCAGTTGCCACGTTCTAAACTCTCAAACGGACTAGTTATCTATGCGAGTGTCCTGAAAAATTGGCGAAGGCGCATCTCCTGCTATTCGGAGGGAATCGCGGATTGAAATTCTGGTCTTCAAGGGGTTTTTGTGGTGGCCAGGGACGGGATCGAACCGTCGACCTTCCGATTTTCAGTCGGACGCTCGTACCAACTGAGCTACCTGGCCAACAAGTCCGGATCTCTCCGAACTAAGCGACCCCGACCGGGCTCGAACCGGCGACCTCCGCCGTGACAGGGCGGCGCGCTAACCAACTGCGCTACGGGGCCAAACTTGTGATCTCCAGAGTACAGAAACCGTATCCCCAGCGGGGTTCGAACCCGCGTTACCGCCGTGAAAGGGCAGCGTCCTAGGCCACTAGACGATGGGGACCTGGTACAACTCGGAAAGTGTAGGGGAG
>CAMAVT010000095.1 GCA_945861775.1 Bifidobacterium breve | reverse complement strand
TGGGTTCGTCGAGGACTAGGACTTGTGGTTGTGCGGTCAAGACTGAGCCGATCGCAACCCGCTGTTGTTGCCCACCGCTCAATGTGTGCAATGGACGGTTGCGCAACTCAGTGAGTCCCAGCAGGCCTAAGACCTCTTCAACCCGGCGTCGCATTACCTGGGGATCAATTCCTAGACATTCCATTGAATAGGCGAGTTCGTCTTCAACGAGATCCGTCACGAAACCAGATACAGGATCTTGGGGCACAAAACCCACAAGATCGGCGAGCTCTCGTGGCTGATTCACCTGTGTTGAACGCCCATTAATGCTGACGCTCCCGCTGAAGTAACCACCGGTGAAATGGGGAACCAAACCGTTGATTGCACGCAAGAAAGTTGTTTTTCCACTGCCCGTGGCGCCCAAGAGCAATGCGAGCTCACCGGCAGGGATATCTAGATTGAGATCGCGCAACACAGATGGTCCTTGTTCCGTGTAGCGGAAAGTGACGTGCTCAAAACTAATCATGTGCGGGCCTCCACGCTTATTGGTGCACTTATCTCAATATCAAAAGCGGGTGGAGGGGGCGCTGTTTTCGCAGGGGTGCAGGCAATTCCAAGGGCCAGCAGCCCCCACAAAGGGAGTGAGGGCCAAGTGTCCAATGCAGGTGTGAGAACCAGTGCTTGGTCACCCCAGATTCGAGCGGTAAAAAAAATCCCCAGTACAGCCACGCCAGCGATACTTACTAACCATTCGGGCAAGGCCCACGTATCGGGACGGTAAACGGTGCGAACACGGGTGCGACCGGCCCGCCACAGTGTTATCCCGCCAAGTATTAGTCCAATAGTCACAATAAGAATTGCGATAAGGGCACTGGTGCCAGCGGTGAGTAAGGAATAAACCCCGATCAGCGCCAGTGAGAGTGATGCCAGTACGAGAGTTATTGAGACTCGGCGACCTACCGTAGTTTCCTTTTGATGCCGGCCGTAACCGCGAGAATCCATTGATTCAGCGAGAATTATTGAACGATCGAGTGCACCGGCAAGAACCGGGAGACCAAGGGATACGAAACCCTTCAAGCCATTCGATTTCTTGCCACGAAGTCTGCGCATTTCACGAATTCGCACAGCATCGGTGGTTAGTTGCGGAACGAAAGTCAATGCAACAACGATGCTCACACCAAGCTCGTATAAAGCGGTGGGAACAGCTTTAAGTAGTCGGGTGGGTGAGGCGAGTGAATTGGCGGCGCCAATCACAATTGCGATGGTGGCAATTCGAAGCCCATCGTAAAAAGCGCCTAGTAAAGCTTCAAGCGTCACCGAGCCACCCAGTCGAAGTCCGCTCATCCAGGTGGGAAACGAGAGGCCCGGGAGTTCGATTAAAACCGTTGTACCCAAACCAGCACCAAACACAAATTGAAATAGCACTCGAATTGTGATGATCATCGCGCCAAGAAATAAAAAGAATTCAAATGACTTACCCCAAGGCGCATCGGGTTTACGAGCAGCCACCACGATCACGGCAGCGCAAATCAGTAACGCCAGCAAAAGTGGATTTGTCGTCTGAGATGCTGCAGCGGCCAAACAAAGGGACCACAACCACCAAGCTCCTGGGTGAAGCCAACGTGGGGTCATGACTTACTTCTTCGCCAAAAAAAGAATCCAGCGACTGCGAGCAACCCAATTACGAGAGCGCTTCCCAGTTGTGCCAAACCCGTTTCGCTCGGGGCGAGGTCAGCATCCTGTGACACAACAGGTAGCGGTTCTTGGGCTATGGGTTGAGGGGGAGTCGAAGCAATGTAATCGGCCACGGGTGCGGCGCACTCACTCTTTGGATAACCTGAAATAGCACAAACTAAACCACTGTCGGTCCGCAGTTCAACAACTGTTTTCAACAGGTCATAGCCATGTGTATCAGGTTTGCCGACCGCGCAATAGGCCGTGGGTGCTGGTGGTACTTCTCCATCGGGCGCGAGGGCCGGATCACCTGCATCAATAACTATGGCAACTCGTTTTGTTCCGACTATTGGCGTCACATCACCGCAAACACGTTCAAAGACCTCGGTGGGTGAATCTGCAGGAGGAGCACCCGAAGCGGATGGACTTGATGCATCAAAGCGCCAAGCCTGGGCACTTCCTTCAGGGGGATTAGTGCTTGCGGAACCGACCGGGGAAAAGACCCACGAATCACCTTCTTGAGTCCAGAAATTCCAGTATCTGTATTCAGCCGCATTCGCATTCCCGGCCACGGACATACAGAACATGAGCGTTGCCCCGAGGGCAAGACTTACTTTCTGAATCAGTGGCCGGGATGCGATTGACATATTCGAATTACTTCTTAATGCTGCTTGTCAGAGTTGAAACGAGATTCACTCCACCAAACTTCTTTGGGTTTGAATCCGTTGCTTGTGCTGACATGAGCAGCCAGCCGAGGGCGCCAGCATTTACTTTGCCATCTTTGAGCGCCCATGACTTTGTATTCTGTTTCAAAGCGGCAATCGCCTTACTCACGGACGACTTTCCAATCTCCATGGTGTTGAAGCTGACGACCGTGGCTGCGGTGTTTCCGAAGTCGGTGCCGTCATAGGGAAAAGACGAAAGCAATCCGGTCTTTAGTTGCCCGCTGAGATAACTGGCCAAGTTGGTCACCTTATTTTTTCCACACTTGGGATTGGCCGCCAATTTATTTGCTGGTTCTGCCGGTGTCAGTGCTTCAAGACCAAATAGGGCTTGTGCCGACGCTGAGTTGTTAACGCCGGAGTCAGTGCCTTGGTATTTCGCCCCACCGCTTTGTGCACACGGTGTAATCGCAGCGAGCAGGTAGGTGCGCACTTGGTTGACTATTGCGGAGTCAACCCCAAGACCGGTCATGGCCGCATAAGCCAATGCGGAGGAGTTTGTGTCCGGTAGCGCTCCAACCGAGGGGTAGTAAGCGATTCCCGTTGTGCCGTTGGGCGCCTTAGCGCCGGCTTGTGTCAGCCAATTCACGGCTTTCTTTGCCTGGCTCAATTTGCCAACGGAGTTCAAAGCCAACGCAGCGAGTGCGGTCGAGTTTGAATCGGGTCCGCTGTAATTAATCGGATCTGATGGGCCGCATGCGGTGCGAATACTGATCCGGTACGGCTGGAAGCTGCCATCCAAGCACTGTTGTGAAACGAGCCAATTTATGGCAGATGCACTTGGTTCAACCCCAACGGAGACAAGGCCAAGAATGGCAAGTGACTGATCTTGGACCCCCGTGTAAGTGGGATCAGTGCTTCCGTAAAGACCCGCATCGGGTCCGGCGGCGTTAGCAGGTGATGTTCCCAGGCCGAGAACAACGGCTGCGCTGAGCGCAACTGAGATGACTGTCTTGTACATACTATTTTTCATGGTGCCCTTTTCAGTGAATGGTCACTGGAAGACAGCCCTTGTTAATGCTCAATCAAAAACCCCATGCACAAATGTGCAAGGGGCGATCAAGCTTTCACTTGAGCGCTCGTCCCGTTACCTCGACGGATGACCGCTCGCAATTGCTAGGTGCTCCGACTTAACAGGTTTTAACCTGTCTTACGGTTGCGGGACAGCGCCGGAATTTCACCGAACTTTCCCTAGATTCAATCGCGACAATCTTTTGTTGTGTGCCTATAGCACCACGTCCCATGCTCCGTGTCAACATGAAAGCGGTAATCCCTCGTGTGACATTGTCGAGAAACCTAGGCAGGATCCAAGCTCATCGGTCCATAAACAACGCGATCCCCATCGAGGAGAGTGACAGCGCTGATTCCAGCCGTGCGCAATTCTGGCCACGTGTCAGAAAAAAATGCTTCCGCATCAATTTGACTGGGGAAAGCCGAGGTGACACACGGCTCGACAGGTGTGTCAATGATCACTCCGTCGTTATCAAAATACTGCCAAGTCCAAGACACTGAAACTCCTTAAATGTTGTTGGGGTGAAATTTATGGGCGGGACTCCGGTGAAACGGTTAATGCTGGGTCAGTTTTCACGAGATCTCCGAGCGCGTAGTCAATTGCGCTGAGGACGTCTTCCGGCAATGTTAGTCCCGCAGCCTTCGCGTTTTCCGTGATTTGTTCAGGCCGTGAAGCCCCCACGATTGCTGCAGAAACGTTGGGATTACTCAATACCCAAGCAATTGCTAACTGCGACATGGTCAAATTCATGTCCTGTGCGATCGGATGCAGTTTTTCTACAGCTTCAAGTACTTCTTCTCGCAACCAACCGTTGACAAAATCAGCACCCCCGGATTTATCTGTCGCCCGGCTTCCTTCTGGTACCGCGGAGCCCTTCTTGTATTTTCCAGTGAGAACTCCTTGGGCAATGGGTGACCAAACAATCTGACCGATCCCTAGTTCTTCACTAGCAGGGACAACCTCGCTTTCGATTACTCGCCACAGCATGTTGTATTGCGGTTGGTTACTGATAATTCGGTCAAAGCCCAGGTCATTAGCGATTCGAACAGCTTCACGGATTTGCGCCGCGGTCCATTCGCTGACGCCTATGTAAAGAACTTTTCCCTGACGAACGAGGTCATCAAATGCGCGCAAGGTCTCTTCGAGTGGAGTTTCATAGTCGTATCTGTGGGCTTGGTACAGATCAACATAATCGGTTTGCAATCTACGAAGCGAACTTTCACAGGACTCCATAATGTGTTTGCGTGAGAGTCCGCGGTCGTTGACGCCTGCACCTGTTGGGAAGTACACCTTGGTGAAAATTTCTAGATTTTCTCTGCGCTGACCCTTCAGGGCTTTTCCCATAATTTCTTCAGCTTTGGTCATTGCATAAACATCGGCGGTATCAAAGCTGGTGATCCCGGCGTCAAGTGCCGCCTGCATTGTCTTTATAGCGAGGTCGTCGGTGACCTGTGAGCCATGGGTGACCCAGTTGCCGTAGGTGATTTCACTAATCTTCAGACCGCTGTGGCCCAATTGGCGAAACTCCATGGATCTACTGGCCCTTGTTCCGTCCACGTTGAACACGTGGTTTTGGCATGCGCAGTCTGCGGTACTGCAGTGTGCGCATCAAGGCATAAAGAATTATTCCGCTGCGATCTGATTTCTCGGGGAATTCTTTTTTCGCACGTCTAGTCAGTTGAATTATCAAGATCGAGGTGTCAACCACAATCAAAGTAGCCATCAGAAAAAAGCCGATGGAGACGAGTTGTTGAACTGAAGGGTTGTTAACGAAACCCAACAGAAGAACGACAACCGCCATGAAAATGAAGTACTCCGCGACCGTGTATCGCCCGTCCACAAAGTCCCGAACAAATGCGCGAACAGGTCCTTGATCACGCGCGGGTAGGTACCTCGGGTCACCGGCAAGCATGCCTTGACGCTCTCGAGAACGTTGGATGCGTCCGGCTTCTCGGGAGGCCTTTTTGTCTGACTTGGTGCCTGATTGAGCACGAATAGTGGTCTTGCGAGCGGCTTCCGCCTCTTTGCGTGACGGGGTGGGGCGCCCTTTGCCCGACTGAACCGAGTTGGATTCTGGGTCGGCAACGGCAGGGGTATCAACCGACTTCTTCGGTATTCCAAACATGATGGGAGCAGCGTAGCCCTATGCGCTTTAGCGCCCACGGGGAACTGTCGCTTACCCTAGGGGCACGGTATTCGAGCGAAATCGATTTCCGGCAACGAAGGGATTTCTCATGAGCTTGTGGTCACGTTTCAAACTTGTTTTCGCATCCAAAGCAAATAAGGCTCTCAATAAGGCGGAGGACCCACGTGAGGTTCTCGACTATTCCTATGAGAAGCAACTTGAATTGTTACAGAAAGTCCGTCGAGGTGTTGCTGACGTTGCAACGAGTCGCAAGCGCATCGAGTTGCAAGTCCAAGGTTTAGCGAAGCAGGAAGTCAAACTTGAAGAGCAGGCTCGTGCCGCCTTGGCGGGTAACCGTGAAGACCTTGCCCGTGAAGCACTAGTTCGTCGCAGTGGTTTGCATACCCAGATCGCTGACCTTCAAACTCAATTGGCCGGACTGCAGGAACAGGAAGAAAAGCTCATTGTTGCGTCGGCGCAGCTCCAGGCAAAAGTTGAAGCATTCCGCACCCGCAAAGAGACCATCAAGGCAACCTACTCAGCAGCCGAGGCTCAAACAAAAATCACGGAAGCTTTCACGGGAATATCCTCGGAGCTCGGTGACGTCGGACTTGCCGTTCAGCGCGCAGAAGACAAGACGGCTGAAATGCAAGCCCGTGCTGGTGCGATGGATGAACTGATGGCCTCGGGGGCACTTGACGACATCTCGGGAACTGGCAAAGACAACCTCACGAGAGAGCTTGAGCGGATGGCGAGCGACTCTGAAGTTGAAGCGCAACTTGCTTCATTGAAAAATGAATTGGGATCGGCCGAAAAGAAGGCAATCGAAGACTAAGGAAAAGGACGGAAATCAGGTGTCGCGCTCAAGATATGAAAAAGATGCAGGGCTCGGCGCGAGAATGTTCGGGACGCTGTTTGGTCTTGGACTTCTGTATGTAGTCCTGGCTGCCGTGCTGGTGGCGGTTGGCATAAACGCGATTTTCGTGTTGTTTCTTTCCGGGGCATTCCTTTTTGGTCAATGGTGGTTCTCGGACACGCTTTCAATGAAAGCGATGCGGGCGGTGGAGGTAACACCCGAGCAAGCACCGTTGGTGCACGCGATTGTGGATCGCATTTGCGCATTGGCCGACATGAAGAAGCCACGGGTGGGCATCTCAGACAGCCCAGTTCCCAATGCCTTTGCGACCGGTCGTAGTCCCAATCGAAGTGTTGTGGTCGTCACCACTGGGATCCTCAAGCAACTAGATGAAGAAGAACTTGAAGCGGTGATAGCCCACGAGTTGTCCCACGTTGCGCACCGGGATGTCACGGTGATGACGATTGCTTCCTTCACTTCAATTCTGGCGGGCTTCATCACGCGAAGCGCAATGTGGGGATCCATGACGCGTGATCGCAGGGACCAAAACGCCGCGGTTGTCTTTATGGCGGTTATGGCGGTGAGTGCGATTGTTTATGCCATTTCATTTCTCCTTATTCGTGCTCTGTCGCGTTATCGCGAACTTGGCGCCGACAGGGGAGCCGCAATACTCACGGGTAAACCAAGTGCGTTAGCCAGCGCTCTGGTAAAAATCAGCGGCGGCATGAACGCAATTCCGGATCAGGATCTTCGTGCCATGGAACCGGTCAGTGCGATTGCTTTTGCACCTGCATTCAAAGGTGGAAAAGGGATGGGCATGGAAGCAATCTTTGCGACCCACCCGTCATTAGAAAAGCGTCTTGAGCAGCTCGCCAAAATCTCAGCACAACTTGGTGAGCGTTAGCAGGTGGGCTTCCTTGATGTGATTCGTGGGCGTAAAGAACCTGCGCGCCCTAATCTGGATGCCCTTTTTGCGCTGCCTTCCGCGGTGATCACCCTTGATATTGACTTGGGTCTCACCCCAACGGGTACTGGCTCGGTCTGTTTTAGAGCTCCTGAAGGAAAAGCATTCGCGGACCTTGAGGTAGAGATTCGCGAACTGCTCGACGCTGATGGTGGACCAAAAGTGGAGGCCAGCGCCGATGAATTCGGATTCGACTGGTTCACAATTCGCACCGATCCCGCAGACATTTCAACTGCGGTCACCGACATCCATGCGGTGAACACTTCACTCGTTCACGCCGGGTTTGGTCCGCAATTACTGTGTTCACTTTTCCCGTTTGCTGACAGAGACGCAAATACGGGTGCGCTTGTTTATCTATATAAGCGTGGAACGTTTTACCCTTTCGTGCCAAAATCGAATACCCAAGATAAGACACGTAACAATATTCTAGAGTTGCAGATTCGGGACAAACTTGTTGGAGAACTCCCGATGGAGCTCGACACCACGCGCTGGTTTGCATTGTGGGATGCACCGGGGATTCTTCATCAGTAGTAGGAATTTGGTCCAGTTTGAAAACCCGATTATTCAGTCAAAAGGTACATTGTCATCTTTTAGGATAAATCGGACGTCTTCGGCGATTCCTATTGCGCTTCCTTCTAAAAGGTGAACAATTTGGTCCGGTCGGTTAAACGATCGTTTCACTGGTAGGTCAAAGCTTCAAGATCAGAGATTGCGTTTCATGTTTCGTGTTTTATGAGTCTGACAAAGTGTCAGCCTATAGAAGGAGGATCCTGTGCCTGGAGTTCTCGAACTCTCATTCGGACAATATCAAACGGTGTACAACGCTCTGTCGTTTGCGCTGGCTTCAATGCTCGCCACTTTCGTGTTTTTGCTCGTCGTAATGCAGCGCGTACTTCCGCGGTACCGACAGGCTCTCGCGGTCTCCGCGATGGTGTGTTTGATCGCGGCTTACCACTACTGGAGGATTTTCAATTCCTTCACCGATGCCTACATCGCAAAAGGCGAGGGAACCCCGGCTATGGACGGCGTCGAGCAGTCTTATGTGCTCGTCAACGGCGAAGGCTTCAACGAGGGCTACCGCTACGTTGACTGGTTGCTCACGGTCCCACTGTTGCTATTCGAAGCAATTGCCGTACTCGCACTCGCACGCATGGTCCGTCGCAACCTCATGATGAAGCTGATTCCAGCCGCATTCTTGATGATCGCGCTTGGCTACCCAGGCGAAATCGCAACCGACAACATGACCCGCGGTATCTGGGGCGCTTTGTCCTCGATTCCTTTCGCGTACATCCTGTACGTACTTTGGGTCGAACTGGGCAAGTCCATGGTCACGCAGCCGGAGCAGGTCCGCAAGGATCTCAATGGTCTACGTTTGTTGCTTCTTGCAACGTGGGGCGTTTACCCAATTGCGTTCCTCTTGCCGCAGCTGGGTATCGACGGAGCAGATTCATTCGTCGGTCGCCAGGTTGGTTACTCGATCGCCGACGTTCTGGCCAAGTGCCTCTTCGGTCTGTTGATCTACAAGATCGCACGCGAGAAGAGCTTCGCAGACGACGATGCATTCGCAGCGGCAGAAATCAAGGAAGCACCATCTTCTGCAGGGAAGACCGCCTCCTAGTCCCAAATAGTTAACAGCTCTGAGGCCGCGAGAGGCGTAAACTTCTCGCGGCCTCATTGTTTTACTTTCAGGCGTACCATTTATTTATGACACAAGAGCAGCCGTATACGGTGATGAGAAAAATAGGGGACCTTGAGATCCGGGATTACCCGTCCAGTGTTCACGCC
>CAMAVT010000094.1 GCA_945861775.1 Bifidobacterium breve | reverse complement strand
CGATTCGTACTGTTGTGCTGTTTCATTGACCACCAACTCCTGCTCGGGGGTAGTCCAAAATATTGCAGACCGGTATTGGGTGCCAACATCATTTCCTTGGCGATCGCCTTGGGTGGGGTCGTGATTTTCCCAAAAGATGGTCAGGATCTCGCGAGTTGAAATGATTGCGGGGTTATAGACCACCAGTGTGGTTTCGGTGTGGCCCGTTAAACCGGTACACGTTTCTTCATAGGTTGGGTGGGGAGTGAATCCACCCATGAAACCAACACTGGTGTTGATAACACCGGGTGTTTTCCAGTAGATCTCCTCAACACCCCAATAACAACCGGCGCCCAGATAGATCACCTCAGAGCCTTCTGTCCAGGGGCCTTCAAGGGAAGAGCCCAGAACGGTATTTATGTCACCTACCGGCAATGGGCGGGAGTTGCGCCCCGGTAAGGCTGACTCGGGAGTAACCATGGAGGGCTTGCCAAATCTAAACATGACATCAATGTAATACCAATAGGTGACCTCTGCTCTGCTGCGCCGATCAATGCGCCATAGGCTGAAGCCATGGACGGCTTTAATACACGCGCAATTCACGCAGGACAAGAACCAGATCCGTTGACCGGAGCGGTTGTGCCGCCGATTTATCAGGTGTCAACCTACGCCCAAGATGGTGTGGGTGGCCTACGAAACGGCTACGAATACTCCCGCAGCGGCAATCCAACACGTACGGCCCTGCAGGAATGCATGGCAGCCCTTGAAGCGCCAGGAATAGATACTGCGCGTGGGCTGGCGTTTGCCTCGGGACTAGCAGCCGAAGACACTGTGATTCGCACGGTTCTTAAACCAGGTGACCATGTAGTAATCCCCAATGATGCCTATGGCGGCACCTACCGACTATTTAAAAAAGTCGCAGAGCCTTGGGGAATTGATCACACAACCGCAGCCGTAACAGACCTTGATGCAATCGCTGCGGCCATGACCCCAAAAACGAAGTTGATCTGGATTGAAACCCCGACAAATCCGCTGCTCAATATCGGAGATATCGCAGCAATTGCTGAAATCGCACACGCGGGCGGCGCACTGCTGGTTGTCGACAATACTTTTGCATCTCCATATTTGCAGCAACCGCTCCTTCTGGGAGCCGACATTGTCGTGCACAGCACAACCAAATACCTCGGCGGTCACAGTGACGTTATTGGTGGCGCACTCGTGGTAGGTGACGCTGAGCTGGGCGAGCAACTGGCCTATCACCAGAATGCAATGGGTGCTATTGCCGGACCGTTTGATTCATGGCTGGTCATGCGCGGGATAAAGACTCTCGGTGTGCGCATGGATCGTCACAATGACAACGCGGCAAAAATTGTTGAGCTTCTTGAAGGGCATGCATCGGTGGGTCAGGTGTTCTACCCGGGACTTGCTTCCCACCCGAACCATGAAGTTGCTAAAAAACAGATGCGCGGATTCGGTGGCATGGTGTCATTCCGAGTGAAAGCTGGCGAACAAGCAGCACTTGATATTTGTTCCAACACAACGTTGTTTACTCTGGGCGAATCCCTTGGTGGTGTTGAGTCTTTGATTGAACACCCGGGCCGTATGACTCACGCCTCGGTAAGTGGAAGTCCACTTGAGGTACCCAGCGATTTAGTTCGACTGAGCGTTGGTATCGAAGAAGCAGACGACCTTTTGGCCGACTTGGAGAAGGCGCTGGGTTAGGCGTCGTTCTTCCTCTACAGCGCATAAACGTTAATTAGAAACGGTTGCAAGTGGAATAGCAACTGAATCTGCAATGCGACAACTTTCGCCGGAGCATGTTGTGAATTGATTGAGTTGAGCCGACAAACTCGCAAGTAGCAGCGGGTCGGCTGTTTTCACCAAATTCACCATTTCATAAGGGTCATTTTCCCGGTCGTAAAGGGTTATTGAACCGTCGACATATTCAACATAGAGCCATTTCGGACTGCGAAGGGCAAAAAATTGCGGTGGTGCATTTCTTTGATAGTCGGGATCTGCTGGCGTTGAAATTCCCATGCTTTCAGAGAGAGCCGCATTGCGCCAACCCTTTGGTGTTTCACCCCTCGCGAAGAAGCTGACAAGTGATCGACCATCAACCCAATTGGGTGCCGTTGCGCCAAGTAACTCTGCGAAGGTGGGTCCCAGATCAATCGTGCTCGTCATAGCATCGACGCTCACCCCCATGGGAACACCCGGTCCCATTACGATCATGGGAACAACCGTGTCAGAAGCGTAGGGAGTGCGCTTTCCCTTAAACATGCGTCGCTCCGCTACGTGGTAGCCGTTGTCTGTTGTGAGGACGATGAGGGTGTCCTTGTCGTGGCCGGTTTCTTTCAGCTTTGCAGTTATTGCATCAATTGAGTCACCAATTGATTCAGCCGAGCGCGCTCGCTTACGCCAGGTTGAGTCAGCGAGTGCGAGCTGCCTTGGTGTCAATTGCTTAATTTCCCTCATCCACTCTGGCTCATCAATTCCAAATGAGTTGTATGTTGGGAGGCGCGGAGCGAGAGTTGTCGCATGCTTGAGTGCGTTTCGATTTGCAACGGGGGATGGTTTGTGTGGGCTGTACGTTGACAGTTGAAGGAAGAACGGAGAGGCCGCAGTCCCGATAAAATCGGTGGCTTTTTTGGTGATGACATCGTTGAGAAAATCTGTCGGCTCATCTCCATAGTTCACCAACGTCCCATTGTCATTCAATGTGTAGTTGTATCCAGAATAGGAATCACCACGGGAAATTGGGACCCCCCATTTATCCCAACCTGGTGGGACGTAGGTGGTTTCAGTTTTCTTGGACGGAAAATCGTTGAGGTATTTTCCAAACAGGGCGGTGGTGACGCCGGCATTATCCAGCCATACAGGAAGACAGTCCTGCTCTTCCTTGCGGTCACGAAAGGTCGGCCAGCCACCGCCGGTCTCCTCAATATTTGAGATCACCTTGTGGTTATGAATGTATTGGCCCCGCATAATCGAAACCCGCGAAGGGCAACAGAGCGAATCAGTGACCGTTTGATTGGTGAAAGTGATTCCCTGATCTCTCAGAGCTGTAAGGCGTGGAATTTGATTGAAAAGATTCCAATCGAGGTCATCGACAAGAACGAAGACCACGTTCTTGACATCGGCTAAATCTCCGACCGTGTTTAACGGGGTTTCCGCCTCGCCCACTTGACTTTGGATCAAGGGATCAACGACCACCGCCGGATCCGCGATGGCGTCAGCCTGCACTGGTGTCGACCGAACCGAGTTAAGGAAAAAAACTGCGCCAACGGCAACCAGAATGAATGAGGTCCCAGCGGCAACTAATTTGTTCACGAGCACTCGGTTTCTTTGGAGAGGGGAAGTCGGGGTCACTTGGTGTCGTGGTCCTTACGGCATTGAGGAAATCAAGTGTGGGGCAGCCGCCACAGACTACGTTATGTCCGTCCGTTTGAGAGTTTCGGGCATGCGGATCACGAGCAATATGGGCAAAATGGCCAAAGCCGCCCCGAAAGCGAAAGCCCAGTCAAAGTCGAAAAGGTCAACGAGAAGTCCTGCTGCAAGAGGTCCAAGGATTGCTCCCACGTCACTCATCATCTGGAAGGTTGCGACCACGACGCCGCCTTTTTTGCCACCCATGACGTCTCCAATGACGGCGGAGGGCGCTGAGCCGAGGAAGGCGGCTCCAAATCCTTGAATTGCCATGCTGACCAAAAACAGAATTGTCCCCAGCATTGCCGCTTGGCCCAGGCCATGGACGGCGATATCCGCGAAGGTCAGGACGACCAATCCGATCGCTGTGGCAATTGTGCCGTAAAGAAGCGCTTTGCGGCGCCCTTGCGTGTCCGCCATCCGGCCGGCGGGCAGCAGAACTAGTGCCTGCACCGCGGCGGCTGCGAGGAAACCGAAGCCAGACAGGGATGCCCCGCGTTGTAAACCTTCGACAACAAAAAGTGGCACGACCGAACTGCGCAGCCCAAATGTAACAAATCCGGCTATGAGATTTGTCCCTAACGCCGCCTGATAGGCCTTGTCGCGGAGCGCGGTACGTAGTTCCTCCAATTTATCGCTTTGGCCGTGCGACACCTCTTCCTCACGTTCATGCAGCCGAGCACGAGAGAGGAATATGAGGGTTACGAGAGCAGCCACAAAAAGTGAGGCCGCGTAAACAAAAAATGGTGCTCGAATTGAAATTGCAACCACAATTCCGCCAACGGCTGGCCCGGCGACCCCACCGAGAAGGAAGCCACCCTGGAATGCACTAGCGGCACGCCCACGTTGGTGTGAATCAACAACTCGGAGAAGGAGCGCAAGTGCTGAGACCGTGAACATGCATGAGCCAATTCCACCGATTCCGCGAAAAGCGACAAGTTGTAAGTACGTTTGTGAGAAACCAGCAATTGCGCTTGAGGTCGCGACAATGAATAATCCAGAAGTCAAAACAATGCGTTCACCGAGTCGGTCAACAAGAACTCCGGCAACTGGCGCAAAAACAAGACGCATCAGGGCAAAAACTGAGATTACGACGCTGGCTTGAAGCGCATTTACGTCGAATGTCTTGGCAAAAATGGGGAGTGCGGGTGCCAGGATGCCGAATCCGATTGCGACAAAGAAGGCAACCGCTGACAGGACGGCAACTTCTCTAGGGAGTCCCTTTAAGAGTGGGGTGCGCCTGATGGCACCTCCGAGCCGGCGGGTGCGGGAGGAATTATTGGAGGGTCCTTCTCCATCGGTCGGCGTTTCGGACACGTTATTCCTTTAACTCGGTGTTTGAGTGCAGCCCGACTCTACTTGCGTGGTGATCCCCAGGCCAAAGGAACCTCTTTCGCGGTATGCCGGTGGCACGGCAAGATAGCCATATGGCCACACCCGCGGGAGCGCGAGCAACTGATTCACAAAGGTCAAAGGTGTATGCCGCTGAGGATCAATTCTCAAGCATGATGAACCGAGGCGGAGTGGTTGAGTTTTTTGGGTCGAAACTCGATATACCGGCTCAGAAACGGTTTGCAAGCCTTGATTCAATCAGGACCTATGTTCAGGTACTTTTTTCCCAACTCACATTAGATGTGGTGCCACCTCAAGTCCGTGAACGCAAAGGGTGCACCAAAGCACACTATGAATACGAAGAATCCGTGATCGCGATACCTGTTTCTGGACCGTCAGCACGCTGGGCCTTACGTGAGGCGGTAGTCCTGCATGAATGTGCGCACCACCTGGCATCGACGCTAGCACCGGCTGGTGAACCTGCGCACGGACCGGTATTTACCTCATGCATGTTGCACTTGGTTCAAGTGGCGCTCGGAGAGCAAGCTCGGCTACTACTTTCTGCGGGATACCTTGAACTCGGAGTGAACGTTGGAGATCATCAAAAATTATTTTCACTCGAGAGCACAACATGAAACTTGAACGAATCGCAGCGCTACTAGCTAAAGCTGAGAGAACTGATAACGAAGCGGAAGCTGATGCCTATTTAACAAAGGCTCAAATGTTGGCGACACTTGCCAGCATTGACCTAGCGACTGCGCGCAATCACACTAAAAAAACCGAAACATTAACACCCGTGAGTCGAACAGTGTCGATAGGAGAGAAGGGGAAGCGGGCCAACACGCATTTAGTCAATCTCTTCGTCACCGTCGCTCATTCAAATAGCGCTCATGTTGATGTTGCTCGCGATTCAACCTATGTCATCAGTTACGGGATGCCCGGTGACTTGGATTCCATTGAGACTTTGTTTTCATCTTTGGCCGTTCAAATGACAACCCATGGAAATCACTATGTAAATGCTGGATCCTGGCGTGGTGAACAATTTGACGGTCGGGTTCGTGTCTCCGGGGGTTATCGTCGTCGGCGTATTGAATTCACAGCGCAAACAGCACGCGCTGCGTTTTACCGGGCTTACATTCTTCGAATTGGTGAACGTCTGCAGCAGGGGAGAGCCGAAGCCATCCGTGAAAACGATTCCCGCGCTACACAGCCGGGTACTGCGTCCGGCGCGCTCGTATTGGCCGACCGAGAAAAGGAAGTGAGTTCTTTCCACCGTAAGAATTCACAGGCTCGCGGAAGTTGGGGCGGGTACTCCGGCGCCGCGACCGCTAATTCTGGCTCGGCAGCAAATGCAGGCCGCAAGGCAGCATCAGGTGCCAATCTTGGGGGTCACACCCCATTGCCGGGAGGTCGTAGGGAGCTATCCCACTGATTTATTGCAACGTCTCACATTTCACATTCTGACTGACATGATTGGTCGGTGCCCCGGCAAACTGATCACACCGATCCCAAAGTCACTTTGCTGGATATAGAAGCGGCTAGGGAACGACTCGCGGGAGTGATATCGGATATACCCATTGCGAATGCTCGTTGGCTCACTGAACGTGTTGGCGGACCGGTGTACTTAATCCCAGAAAATCTGCAACGAGCGGGATCATTCAAAATTCGCGGGGCCTACAACCGACTAGCGAAGTTGACCCAAGCGGAACGAGATTGTGGGGTAGTTGCTGCCAGCGCAGGGAATCACGCACAGGGAGTCGCGCTCGCAGCACGGATGTTAGGAATCAAAGCAACGGTGTACATGCCCCTTGGTGCAACGATTCCAAAAGTCGAAGCGACTAAAGGTTATGGCGCGGAAGTCAAGCTCGCGGGTGCCAGCGTTGACGAAACACTCGTGCATGCACGCGCCTTTGCAAGTAGCACGGGAGCAATCTTGATCCATCCTTTTGACCACCAAGACATTGTTGCCGGGCAAGGAACACTTGGTCTGGAAATCTTGGAGAAGATCCCCGACGTTAAAACGGTTGTTGTCTGCACCGGCGGAGGTGGACTTCTGGCAGGTGTTGCCTTAGCAATTAAATTACAAAATCCCGATGTAACGGTTGTCGGCGTTCAAGCAGCAAATGCTGCTGCCTACCCCGCTTCACTTTCCGCAGGGTCACCGCAAAAACTTGAGCATATGTCCACCATGGCTGACGGAATCGCAGTCGGATTACCGGGTGAGATTCCATTTGAGATTGTGCGGCAATACGTTGACGAGATCATCACAGTCTCTGAGGACCAACTGTCAAGCGCTGCATTGTTGTTGCTGGAGAGGGCGAAGATGGTGGTTGAGCCTGCTGGCGCTGCTGCCACCGCGGCGGTCCTAGCGTGGCCAGAGAAGTTTGAAGCACCGGTTGCCGTAATTCTCTCGGGAGGCAATGTCGACTCATTGTTGTTACTGCGCATTATTCGACACGGAATGGCAGCTAGCGGCCGATACATGACCATGAAAGTCCGGATCTTGGACTCCCCGGGAATGCTTGCCGAAATCCTTCTCGCAGTTCAGCAGGCGCGGGCAAATATTGTTGAAGTTGATCACAATCGAATGGATCCCTCGTTGGAGGTCGACGAAGTTGAGGTTCACATTCAAGTTGAAACCCGCGGGCGTGAACACACGCAAGAGGTTCTCGCCAGTCTGACAGGCCAAGGATTTAACGTTACGGAACTCTAGGTATAAAGTTCGGCGCATGGCAAAAGAGGATGCGGTTCATGCTGAAGGTTTGGTTAAGGAATTTGGCGACGTTAAAGCCCTTGACGGGCTTGATCTTGTAGTTCCCCGGGGCAAAGTAGTCGGCCTTCTTGGCCCTAATGGCTCAGGGAAAACGACGACGGTTCGTATTCTGGCAACACTGCTCAAGCCAACAAAAGGCGTGGCTTATGTCAATGGCTTCAACGTGGAAAAGCAGTCTGATCAAGTCCGTCACAGTATTGGTCTCACCGGGCAGTACGCGGCAGTAGATGAATTTTTGACCGGTCGTGAGAATCTACGCATGTTCGGTGATCTGTACCACCTTGCCCCGTCCTACGTTAAGGTTCGTTCGGAGGAGCTCCTGGAGTGGTTTGACCTCAGTGAGGCAGCTGATCGACCCGCAAAAACTTACTCAGGTGGAATGCGAAGGCGCCTTGATCTCGCTTCAAGTCTGATTGCAAAACCCAGCATTTTATTTCTCGATGAACCAACGACCGGTCTTGACCCACGCTCACGACTGGGACTGTGGGGCGTAATTGAAAGTTTGGTTGCCGAGGGAACCACGGTGTTGCTGACAACCCAGTACCTTGAAGAGGCCGACAAGCTCGCCGATGACATCGTCGTGATTGATCACGGTCGGGTAATTGCCCACGGAAGCGCTGAAGTGCTCAAAGACCAAATCGGTGGCGACAGAATTGAAGTGAGAGTCGCTGACATTAATCGAGTTCAAGATGCTCAAGTAGTCCTGGGCCCTGTCTTTGGTGGTGAATCACTGATCACCGAGAGCCTTGTTTCGGGTCCTGTTTCGGGTGGTTCGACGGTCCTCGTTGACGTCGTTCGCTTACTTGATTCACAAAACATCGCTATCGCTGACTTGGCGCTACGAAGGCCAACCCTCGATGACGTTTTCCTTTCGCTCACAGGACACAGTGCTGAAGACGAAACCATAGACAAACCATCAGGCCGGTCAAAGAGGGGACGTAAGTAATCATGAGTCAAGTGAAAACTCTGAGCACATCAGTACCCATCGCGATGTCGCGCCCGTTGCTCGGTTGGACGGTGCACGATTCGATCGTTATTGCCCGTAGCACTATTTTGGCGTCATTTCGAATCCCGGAAGCATTGTTTTTTCAACTTATTCAGCCCGTTATTTTCGTTTTGCTTTTCGCTTATGTTTTCGGTGGGGCGATTCCGATCCCGGGAGCCGATCCGGGAAGTGCGGCTGATTCGAGTCTGTACCGCCAATATCTAATGCCCGGTATTTTCGGTCAAACAGTTGCTTTTGCCGCCGCCGCTAGCACTGTTGGCTTAGCCGAAGCAATGCAAAAAGGAATTATTGACCGTTACAAGGCATTGCCGATGTCGCAGTCTGCGGCCTTGATCGGTAACACACTTGCCAATGCATTGAGGCAAATTTTGGTGCTCACGGTTTTGAGTATCACCGGCTATATCGTTGGATGGCGAATCAATGACGGGATCCTCAACGCAATTTACGCGTATCTGTTACTCCTGCTTTTCGCTTACACGGTCACGTGGGTTGGTGCATTTGTTGGACTGTCCGTGCCCAACACCGAAACTGCGAATACCGCTGGATTGATTTGGATCTTCCCGCTGACATTTTTGTCCAATGCCTTTGTGCCAATTGATTCCCTTCCCAGCGTCCTCAAGGCATTTGCGGCGTTTAATCCAGTTTCGTCATTGGTTTTGGC
>CAMAVT010000093.1 GCA_945861775.1 Bifidobacterium breve | reverse complement strand
ATGACCATTATTGTTTTTGCAATTTCAACGGCTATCGCCCGCGTTAACCTGATGACCACAATTTTGACTATGCGCGCAAAAGGAATGACCTGTCGCGCACGCCAATTTTTGTCTACGGAATTTTTGCAGCGTCGCTAATGGGACTTTATGCATTCCCGTTTTACCAGTATTCACAAATTCTGGGGCTGGCGGATCGAGTGTTTAGTACCTCATTTTTTGACCCGCTTAACGGAGGCAGCGTCTGGCTGTATGAGAATCTTTTTTGGCTGCTCGGTCACCCTGAGGTTTATGTCATTTTGATTCCATCAATGGCGGTTGCCCTTGAACTGATGCCGGTTTTCCTTCGCAAACCTCTGTTTTCATTCAACTTTGCGGTGGCCGGCATCGTTGGAGTGGTTGCATTGAGCGGCCTGGTCTGGGCTCACCACATGTACATGACCGGCTGGGCACCCGCAGCCAACTACCCATTTATGTTGTCAACAGAATTAATCTCGATTCCGGTGGGCTTCTTGGTCCTGGTGGCGATTGGCACTTTCTGGCGTGGAACAGCATGGACTCGACTACCGCTCATGGCGGTTTACGCGGTTGTCTTCAACAAGATGATTGGTGGTGTGACCGGGGTTTATCTTTCAGATGTTCCGGCCGATCAGTACTTCCACGGCAGCATGTTTGTAGTTGCCCACTTCCACTTCATGCTCATGGGTGCAGGATTATTTGGTGCGATGGCCGGAATTGCTTTCTACTTCCCCAAAATGACGGGGCGCATTCTTGATGAGCGGATTGGGTCGATCGGCCTGTGGACGGCCTTTATCGGCTTCCAGATCACATTTATGTCGATGTTCGTTGCCGGGCTTCAGGGCCAACCTCGACGGGTGCTCGACTTTGATGATCAATTCAATCTTTCCAATTGGATTTCAACGATCGGCGCTTACATTATTGGAATTGGAATGTTGATATTCCTGGCAGCAATCATTACTTCTTGGCGCTCGGGAGTTATTGCGTCCAGCAACCCTTGGGGTTCAAAATCCTTGGAATGGCAGACAGCGACTCCGGTTCCCTTGGAGAATTTCCCCGTGCTGCCGGTTGTGACCGAGCGCCCCTATGACTACGGCGTCCCAGATCCCTACGTAGCAGAGTTTGATTCAATGGATGAAGATCTCACGGAGAAAGCGGGTACAAAGTGAGCACCTCGATACTTCCCGTTTCCCCAACAACCGGTGAGCCGATTGCAACGATCGCTAGGCGTTCACGCCTTGGACTGTGGTTGTTAATCGTTGCTGACATTGCTGGCACAATCGCGCTCGTCATCAGCTACACCTACCTGTGGTCATTGAACGTCAATGGGGGTTGGGCGCCTCCAGGTGCGACACTCACAGCCAGCCAAACAAACACCGCTCTTCCAACGACGCCGCCTAAAGCGACTTTCGCCGCCGAGTGGCCTTTCTGGGCGATCTTCTTAGTGGTGGTTGTTGCCGCGGCGTTGATGTGGTTCGGGTACCGAAGTGCACGACGTGGAAACCATGCAGGATTAATGGTCGGAGCTGGGCTCTCATTCCTGGTAACAGTGGCCGCGTTGGTATTCCAGTGGATTCAAATAAGCACTTTCCCATTTGATGCAGGAGATGGCGCTTACGCATCAGCGGTGTTGCTTTTATGTGCCAGTAATATTTTCCACCTCCTACTATTGCTGTTTCTCGGCATGGGGATTTTTATGCGGGCACGCAAGGGACTCATTGACAAGACAAATTGGTACCAGGCACAGCTCACCAGCTACTACATGACGTGGGTGTGTGTCGCGTTCCTTCTCGGTGCGATCCTGACAACTTTCCTAGTAGTGAGCCCAAATACCGATCCAGCGATATTTGGAACCTTTAAACAGCAGTAGCTAAATGCTTCCCACTCGATTGAATAATCAGATTTCCACACGCGGGTCATTGCTGCTGGCTGGTGTCTGTTCCTTGGCGTCCATGTATTTGGTCTTGGCCATGATCGGGGCATTGAGCGAAAATCAGATTATTGGCTTGCCAACGGTTCCAGAGTTAACCTTGTGGGGATTGCCCTTAAGTCTGTTGATCAGAGATTTCGCGATGGCGCTCACCGTTGGATCGGCGCTCGTGGGTGGGGTGTTGGCGCCGAAACCCGATGCCTTCTTGGGACGGGTAACATCTCTGAGCGCATTGGTGTGGGTCTTGGCTATCGCGGCCCAATCGGTTTTCACCGTTTCCGAGGTACTCGCTTTTTCAATTTCAGATTCACTCAACTTAAACGTGTGGTGGTCGCTCCTTTCGCAAACCACGGTTGGCCAAGTCATGCTGGTCCAAGCCGTAGTACTCGTTTTCATCGCACTTTTGGGCTGGGTAGTACTTGATCGCGTCACCGGAATCATCATCTCGGCACTAGCAATTACCGCGGCTTTCCTGCCTGGTCTCACCGGCCATTCCAGCATGACCGAGACCCACAATGCCGCATCCATCAGTCTTGGCATCCATATCGTTGCCATGAGCGCTTGGATTGGTGGCTTGATTGCCTTGTTGATCTACCTGCTGCGCGCCAGCCCTGACTCAGGGACAGTCATCCGCAGGTTTAGTGCCCTCGCTTTGATTAGCGTAATAGTTCTCGTAGAGAGTGGATTGTTAAACGCGTCATTAAGACTTGATGGACCAGCAGCAATTGTCACTTCAGTTTATGGTGCAATCCTTCTAGCAAAAATTTCAATTCTGATTGTCCTCATTTCATTTGGCTGGCGAGCACGCAAGAAAATAAGCGATAGCGCCGAGCAAGGACCGCTGAATAATGTTGCGATTGCATTGCAGGCTGGGCGCGAGATTCTGTGGATGGGCCTGGTCCTTGGCCTGTCAGTTGCACTATCGCGCACAGCGCCCCCCGGTGAATTTCAGGCTGGAGACCAAATAATCTGGGTGGCACTTTTGACGCTTGGCTTGTTTCTGCCATTTTCCCTCTTCTATCTGCTCCCACTTGGCAAAGGAACGGTGAGATTTTTCCGGAACTACCCCGATGTCACCGCGATTGCGTTGGTCATTTGGATGTATCTCTTCACGACATTTTTCACATCCGTCACTATTGGCCAAAGCATCGGCGCCCAGTGGTTTGCGCTGCTGGGTTCGGCAATCACTATTTATCTTGGGTACCAATTCATCAGTTCGCTCGCACTGAATCGGAGTTGGTCAACTGCCGGATTCGCAGTAGTTGGCATCCCGCTGGTCGGATGGTGGATGGAACGCGAGATCGCTGGTGGCCTCCATTGGTCGTTCTGGGTTGTGACTCTATTCGCCGTGCTGTTCATTCTGTTCTTGATGCGCCCGGCTCAACAAAAATCCGCAACAAACTTTGATGATCTCGTTGAGGTATCAACATGAGTGATCCCAAGCAAAAGCGAAAAGATTTTTGGCAGTTGCACGTGCCACTGGGAATTGTTTTGGCCTTTTGCGCCTATGCCACCGTGATTGAATTTGCGCGAGCGCAGGAAGGGGTTACTCGAGCCTGGGTCTACACCTTTCAATGGCCGATTATCGGGATCTTTGCGGTGGTGATCTGGAATCGCTACCGTAAACACGGCAGTCTGACTAAGTCAATTAGTAAGTATTTCCGAGAACGCGCCAAAAAATTCGAGGCGATGGAAGAGGAATCGGTGGCACTCGAACCAATTGTCAAAGATCCAGATGAACTCGCCTGGAAAGAGTACGTAACGAAAATGCAGCAGGAGAATCCACCGGGTGGACCCCCGGAACGGGCTTAACCAAGCGTTCCGATTTGAAAGCCTGCAAGTGCAGTTTCGGGTTCTCCTTGACCATTGTGTTGATTGTTAAAGGCCGAGCTTGCATCAACCCCACACATTGATTCAACGGGACCGCTCCCACCGGGGTGCTCATTTATCCACTGGGTTAGGTCATAAACATTTCCATTAACGACCGACCAGCAATCATCGGCGGCTGCGTGCAGTGCCACCTCCGACAGAGAGATAGTTGACTTAGGAGGAATAACTGCAGTTGGGACTGCCATATCTGTATCTTCCAACCAAACCGATTCGGCGCCAGAGTGCCCTGCAAGGATGGTGGTCGTAATAGCTGTAAGGGAAACTACGACGACGAGTATCCCTGTGATCCTCTTGTAGATTGACGCGGGTTTGGTGTCCAGCCACAACCAGACGGCGCTGAGAGCGGTAAGTCCTAAGGCAGCATAAAAAGTACGGGTTCCCCATTCTTGGTGGTACTCGGACACAGAATCAACCATGCTGAGGGTCTTGCCCGACTCCGTTGCAAGGAAGGCGCTTCCGGTTGCAATGACTAATGTCCCAGCAACGAAATATTTCTGCACTTTGCCACGAAATTGTGGAATCACCACCAAGGCGATCATTCCAATTGCGCTTAGGGGAAGAAGTACGACTACCGCGTGAATTATGAGTGGATGTGCGGGAATGCCAAAAACCAACTCAGGGATCAACGTTTTTTCTTAACTATGCCAATTTGATACTCGGCTAAGTTGGTATTAGGTGATCCTTGACCCGCATGTTGAGCATTAAAAGCTGCTGATGCGTCCTTGCCACACATGGCAATGATTCGACTGGACCCACCCGGATGTTGACTGATCCAAGCCGTGAGGTTGTAGACCTTGCGGTTCACGATAGTCCAACAATCGGTCGGACTCTTGTGAGTCTTTACTGCATTGAGGGTGATCGGCTTGGTTGTATTGGGGGCAGCATTTATTGCCGTTGGTGCCATAAGCCCAATGGGAATTAGCAGTGTCAAGGAGACTGCGATCGCCTTCGATTTCATTGTCATGAGTGAATTATGTGACATGAATTGATGGTGTGCCTGATAATCCACGCTAAGAAGGCCAGAGCAATTGTTACGCGGCAGTTTCAAGTACAGCGATCAAGTCAGATCGAAGGTCTTGCGCCCGGAGGGCAATCTCTCGCTGGCGCGCGACATAGGTTGCCCGACCGGCGCTCGTCTCGATCGTGATCGGTTCGTAGCCATACTGGGAGAGGTCATAAGGGCTCGCTTGCATATCCAGGGTTCGAGCGCTTCGAGCAAGCTCAAAGCAATCGAGGACGAGGGCGCCGGGGATCATCGGGTGAAACCACATGCAATGCTTGTAGAGATCCATATTGGCATGAAGGCAACCGGATTGTTCAAGGTCTTTCTGGTTATCTCGGGTGGGAATGATGTTCAGGCGGTTCACATTTTGAGGAGCCGCTTCTTCGGTAAAAAACCGAAAGGCATCGATGTGGGTGCAACGAAGTCCTAATTCACCGATAAGAGAGTCAATCTGATCCTGGCTCACGCGCAGCGGATCTCCATGTCGAATCTCATGTTTATCAGCCTGATACACCATGGCCCATTCATGTAATCCAAAACAGTTGAATGTCGCCTCGCGCAGTTGAGTATTGCGCAGAAGTTCCAATGTCGAATCAATCCTTGATTGGTGCTTGAACAGGTAATGCGCGCCTAATTCACAGGTTTTTGCGTTGGAATCGTAATTGGGAAAATCAAATGTGTCGTTTGAGTTGATTTCCAGAGTGATTCCGACACCGGGAAACCAAGTTTCCAGCTTTGTTGGCGTGTATGGGTAGTACTCAAACATGAAGTCGTCAACCGGATCACGTTCGCCAATTAGCTTGCGGGTGCGCCTCCCTGACGTGAGAGCGCTGGCTCGTATTTTGTGCGCACTCTGAGCTCCCCGCCATGAAGTGAGAGCGAGTGTGCGGTTCATAGGAAAGTATTTTGCCAGTAACCTGTTCACGTGGATCAGCCAAGTGGGTTACATCTCGCGATTGCGGCGGCTTTTGCGCCATTGAGTAATCAGAGCTTTGTGAAAGCGCTGGTGTTTAAGGGTGAAACCAATATCGGCATTGAGTTTGATCCTTGTGCCCCCGTTGATTTAGGTACAAGAATTTCCCAAGAACTCTCGGGGGTCTCGGTGGAGCTGACGGAATCAGGAATAGAAATCGACATTTCTGCATTGAAGTCGCGGGCTGAGGTTCACGCCGCGGGATTGCACATTGAGGAAATCATTGTTGCGGCCGGGTCAACGAGCTCGCAGAGCAGCAAAGCTGAAGATATTGGCGTGAATAAATTTGATCAGCGTGATCGCGAATTTTTGGACAATGTCCCACCGCATCACGGTGTGTGACAAGTTATATGTTCTACCGCGTTTTTATCACTAGTGAGATCTGATCAGAATCCTCTGCCGCTAATGCTGCTCCCTGCCATGCGGCGACACTTACCAAAATTACCGTTGAGGTGGGGGATCCAAAACCTGATGCATTGGGGAGATCGAGTACGGCTGCATCGAGTGCGATAACGCGTGGTGCACCCGTTTCGCTTGGAGCTACTAAGTCAATCATGTCCCCGACTCGAACCGCACTAGCAATTGCTGCAGATCGCAGGGTTACGGGAACAGCAACGAAACCTTCGGGTAACCCGGCGACAATATGATCCGGTCCGGTCGCCGGCGCAGGTGCAGACATTGATCCAAAAATGAGGAGAACGGCGAGGGCCGCCGAAACCGATCCAAGAATGCGACGGTGCCGATTGAGCAGCGTGCGCAGGCGCAGAAGGGCATTTACGTGCATGAAGTGAACCTATGCGTGAAACCATTTCACGTCCAACGGCTATCCACAGGAGCTATTACCTACTTGTTGGCAGACCCTGAGCTGGATTCAGATTTCTTGGGGGTCGATTTTTCGGCTGCGGGCTTTGTTGGTGCGCTTGTGGAGGTTGACGGTGTTGTGGAGGTTGACGGTGTTGAAGACGATGACGACCCAGAGTCAGATGTGGGTGCCTTGGTGGAAGCTGAACTTTCAGAGGCCCGTGAGTCGGTGCGGTAGAAGCCTGATCCTTTAAACATGACACCAACACCGGTGAATTGCTTGCGCAGTGATTCCTTTCCACAGGCTGGGCAGGTGGTCAAAGTCGGATCCGCCATTGATTGAACGATGTCGTGATTGGTATTGCACTCAGTGCACAAATACTCGTAGGTGGGCACGCAATCCTCCAGTTTTTCGATGAGTCGGGAAGTTGACACTCACCCTGACGAAGTCCCAATTCTGCCCTAACCCTGGTTCAGGTGGCTACCGCAGGTCAGTTCCACCCTAGAGTTGCAGCCATGCATGAAGCGAATCGACTCGTTGTTATTGGGGTCGGCGGCGTATTCGGTGCACTCAGTAGGGCTGGAATTTCTGAACTTTTTGGTACGGCTTCCATTGAACTCGGGGATCAAAGCGCCGCCTTTCCGTGGGCAACCCTCACCGTCAACGTTCTCGGGGCACTCTTGATTGGAGTACTCGCTATCGCGCTAGTGGCGGACCGTGAAAGTTTCTGGCGTCCGTTGTTGATTACTGGATTTCTCGGCGGATTTACCACATTTTCAGCTCTTGCCTTGGAAGCTGCAGACCTTATTGATCACGATAAGTGGCCAACGGCCGTGCTGTATCTCGGGGTAACCGTGGGTGCTGGTCTTCTTGCCGTGCAACTCGGAATCAGGGTTGCCCAACGAATGGTCAAGTCATGATCACGATTGTCGCGATCGCGATCGGCGCCTTTATCGGGGCCCCATTGCGGGCGTTGGTTGAGCAATTTGCGAGCCGATCTCGCAGCGCGCTAACCACACTTTTGATCATCAACTCACTCGGCTCACTGGTTGCAGGATTTAGCCTTGGTGCATTTTCAGGTGATCTAAGAATATTTCTTATCGTTGGGTTAGCTGGTGCTTTCACTACTTTCTCTGGCTGGGCATTAGCCCTCGCCGAGTTTTCGCGCGATCTGGTGAAATCTGGTTATTCCCGTTGGGCTCGATTCACCCGCTTGGGAATAGTGATTGTTGCGGCTACAGGAATCCCACTGATATCCGTGTGGCTTGGTTGGCTTCTTAGTCAGGTGTGTTGAACCAGCGCACGGTGGACTCGGTGACGCTGACGTCAACCGGGATGTCGTGTTCCTCGGTCGGGATCTCCGGGAGAAATTCGGATTCAAAAGTGACCCCGATGATCATCGGCGAGTGATCAAGACCGGCGACCTCAGCCAACGCGCGGTCATAAAACCCCTTTCCTTGACCAAGTCGGAAACCATGTGGATCGATGGCTTGCGAGGGAACGATAATCGCCGCACAGCTGGGTAATGCTTGTGAGCTGGTCCGGGCTCCGCGCGGGTCGGGCTCGAGCGTGCCAAATGTATTGCGCGACCAAGAAGCTTCGTTCCCATCTAAAGCCCACAGCAACTGATCGCCGCTGACAATGGGGATGAGCACCGTGCAACCCGTGTCTTGTATTCGGGAACGTAATGTGTTCACTGAAGGCTCATGCGACATTCCAACATATGCGGCGACCACACTCCCGGGAGTGAGTTCAATAGTTTCTAGGACATCGAAAATTTGCTGGGATATTTGCGAATCAAGTTCGGCGATGGCATCGAGATCGCGTTGCTTCCGCGCCGCTCGAAGTTGCGAACGTAAGGCTGATTTGCGGGCACCTGGATCCTGCGTCACACCACCAATGCTCTCTCACCCGGGTGAACATTTTGCGGGCGCCCTAAATTGTCAAAATTGGGCACCCTTGCGTACCGACTTATACTCGTGTACCCACATATATACGTGTGGCTTTGCCGTAGGGTCATCTCATGACTTTTGAGGGAGTACGCAAAGCGGTGATTCCAGCCGCGGGGCTAGGAACCAGGTTCCTACCGGCGACCAAGGCAACCCCGAAAGAGATGCTGCCCGTTGTAGACAAGCCGGCGATCCAGTACGTGGTCGAGGAAGCTGTCGCGGCCGGACTGGAAGACGTCCTTTTTGTTACCGGGCGAAGTAAGCGTCCGCTCGAAGATCATTTTGATCGCAATTATGAACTTGAGCAGGTTCTGGAAAGCAAAGGCGATACAGAGCGACTGCAACTTGTTCGCGAGTCCACCGACCTGGCTCGAATTCACTATGTTCGCCAAGGTGACCCCCTCGGACTAGGACACGCGGTGCTTGTGGCTCAGCAACATGTGGGTGATGAACCATTTGCGGTGTTGTTGGGTGATGACCTTATTGATGCACGGGACCCAATTCTGGACCGCATGATCGCTATCCGGAGTGAATTTGGCGGTTCGGTTTTGTGTTTGATGCAGGTACCCCGGGAAACCATTTCACTTTACGGTTGCGTTGGTATTGAGGCCGAGCCTATTAATGGAGTGGTTGTAGTTACCGATCTGATTG
>CAMAVT010000092.1 GCA_945861775.1 Bifidobacterium breve | reverse complement strand
GCGATGATGACGTCAACCGCCGAAAATGGTTCAACCATGGGTTAAAGAGTTTCCTTTCGCTCAATCAGGTCATCAGGGCCGAATGCCTGCGGCAGGATTTCTGTCAGAGTTTTGATTCCTTCGGGGGTGGTGATCAGAGTGGTCGGTGTTCCGTTTTCCCACAACAGTTGACGGCAGCGCCCACACGGCATCAGTGAATTACCGTGCTGGTCAACACACGTGATTGCAACGAGTTTTCCGCCACCGGATGCATGGATCGACGAAACCATGCCGCACTCGGCGCACAGTCCAATACCGTAACTCGCATTTTCAACATTGCAGCCCACCACAATCCGGCCGTCATCCATTAACCCTGCAACTCCGACTTTGAATTTCGAGTAAGGAGCGTACGCCATTTTCATAATCCCGATTGCGGCCTGGGTTAGTGCGTCCCACTGTTGATCTGAGGTAGTCATGACCCTTGTCTACTGCTTCTCAAAAGGTTGGCCGTCAGCGGCCGGTGGTCTAGCGCGTCCTACCAAGCCGGCCACCACAACGATTGTGACGAGGTAGGGGGTCATGGCTAAAAACTCGGTAGGGATTGACGTGTTGATCAAGGCTAGTTTCTGCGAAAGCGAATCGGAGAAGCCGAAGATCAATGCAGCACCCAATGCGCCGATGGGGTTCCACCCGCCAAAGATCATTGCGGCAAGCCCGATGAAACCCGCTCCACCGGTCATCCCTTCGTCGAAACGACCCACCGTGCCCAAGGTGAACCAGGCTCCAGCAAAACCACCCACCATGCCGCCATAAATCACCGCAAGATAGCGGGTCTTGGAGACGCTGATACCCAAGGAATCTGCAGCTTTCGGGTTTTCTCCGACGGAGCGTGTACGCAAGCCCCAGCGGGTGCGAAAGAGTAAGAAGGTGGTGAGTGCGACGAGCCCAAACATGGCGTAAACGATCACGGTCTGGTCAAAAAACATGGGCCCGATTATCGGGATGTCCCCCAAAACAGGGATCTTGATCGCCGGGAAGATCGGCGCATCATTCCATTCAGGTCGCTCAACCAAAATTTGTGATGTTAAAAATGAAGTGAGGCCAAGCACCAACAGGTTGATAACAACCCCAATAATAATCTGGTCAACCCGATAATTGATGGCGAGAAATGCGAGTAGTAACGCAAGTACACCACCGGTAATGGTGGCCGCGATTAATCCAACCCAACCACCCAGTAGTGAACCCATGACAACTCCGGTGAATGCACCACCCAAGAGCATGCCCTCAATACCGATGTTGACCACTCCCGAGCGCTCGCACAAAATTCCTGAAAGTGCACCAAGTGCGATCGGAGTCGTTCGCGCGATAGTGGACACAAGCATGCTGATAAGCGAAAACTCTTGACCGGCTGTTGCCCAAATCATGATCGAGATGACGAAAACAACAAACGAGATTCCCAAAATCAACGTTGATTTACGTTGAAATCCCTTGAGAAATTGCGTTCCACCCAGAAATGCAAGGACCATGGCGAGGACGTATAGGGCAGCAGTGCTGGGGATCGCTAGTGCATCAAGCTGGAACTTGTCGTCAGGGAAACTCAAGCCAAAAGTGGCGATTCCTTGGGATGCGGGAGCCAGAACGAACATGACAACGGCCGAGAGCAACAACATGATGATGCCAAGAATTTTTGCCCGCCGAATCTTGCTCTTACTGAGCACATTGGACTTTTTTTCCGTACCTTCGTAACTCTCGATCGGAGCTTTTTCATAAGCTGCGCTGTTATCGCTCATGATCCCCACCCCTTACTGATCTGGGCGGAGGCGACTGGAGTTTTGAGCCGATAAATTGCCGAGATCAGCGCCGGAGCTGCAACAAAAAGAATGATGAGGGCTTGGATAACTGAAATCAAGTCAATTCCAACGTTGGCACTGACTTGCATTTGCTGGCCACCGGCCCGCAACCCACCAAAAAGAATTGCGGCAGCGACGACACCCCACGGATTAGAACGCCCCAATAGCGCCACCGCAATCCCATCAAAACCAAGGTCGGCGGTGAAACCCGGGGTTGTGCGACCCAGAACTCCCAACACTTGGCCCGCGCCCGCTGTGCCGGCAAGAGCACCTGCAATCAGCATCACCAAGATATAAACCTTGGTGACCGAGATACCGGCGTAACGGGCTGCACTTGGATTTGCTCCCACAGCCCGAAATTCGAAACCGATGGTGGTGCGAAAGAGCAACCAGTAGATGAGAAAAGCCGCCCCAAGTGCCACGAAAAGTCCAGCGTGTACCCGCATTGCCGAATCAATTCCGGTGAGCAAGGTTGGGTATTCAGCACTTACTTCAATGTTTTTTGACACTGGGTCATTGCGACCTTCACGCTGAAAAATGCTGGTTTTGAGTAAAAAATCCACCAAGCGCAAGGCAATGTAGTTCAACATAATCGTGGTGATTACTTCATGGGCCCCGGTCTTAGCTTTCAAAATACCGGGAATAAAACCCCAAATCGCGCCGCCCACGATTCCGGCAATGATGGCAAGGGGAAGGTGAATGAAGAAGGGCAGTCCCGTAATTGAAAAACCAACCCAGACGGCAAACATTCCGCCAATTAACGCTTGGCCTTCGCCACCGATGTTAAACAGTCCAGCACGAAATGCCAGGGCAACCGAGAGCCCCGCCAAAATAAGTGGAGTGGCTGCGGTGAGCGTCTCAGAAATTGCTCGGAGTGAACCCACCGATCCCTGCAGGAGAGCAAGATAGGCATTCATCGCCTCAGCGAAGGATGATCCCGTGAGAATAATGATCACCAAACCAATGATCAGAGCGCTGAGAACCGCGAGAAACGGAATCAAAATTGCCGAACGCCAATCCGCGGCGGTCGCTAATCGCTGAGTGAAACTTCGATCTTTCGGATTAACAAGGTCCTCGCGAGTTTGTGGGTCAAGTTGTGAACTCATGAGTTTTTACCAGCCATGTAAAGACCTACTTCGGTTGGATTGGTTTCCGAGGCATTCAAGGTTGCAACAATTTTTCCGTCAAACATCACGACGATCCGATCTGAGAGTGCGAAGATTTCGTCGAGTTCTGTTGAAACAACCAAAATTGCGATCCCTTCATCACGCTTGCGCACGATCTGTTCGTGGATATATTCAATTGACCCGACGTCAATTCCGCGAGTTGGTTGAGCACATAGAACTAGGGGAACGTCACGACTGAATTCGCGAGCAACAATCATTTTTTGGGCATTACCCCCGGAAAGGGTGCTGGCCATGTTTTCAATGTGCGCTGGGCGAACGTCGTAGTCCTTCACGAGGGTTCGAGCACTTTCATCGATTGAGGCACTCTGAAGTCGCAATCCCCGTGAATATGGTTGTGAGTAATATGAATCAAGCACTAAATTTTCAGCGACCGTGAAGCTACCGATCATGCCCATCTCGTTACGGTCCTCGGGGACGTGGGCAACACCATCACGGTGAATCTGGCGTGGCTTGAAGCCGGTAATGTCGACGTCCTTGAGTTTGATCGAGCCTTTAGCGATCGGGAGAAGGCCCGTAATTGCTTCAATGAGTTCGGTTTGACCGTTACCTTGAATGCCAGCGACTCCGACAATTTCACCTGCTCTGACCTCAAGGTTGATATTGTCCAAAAGATCGCGACCGAAGTCGTCGGTCATGGTGACCGACGACATGGTGAGCACCGGGGCACCAGGCTTTGCAGGAGTCTTATCCACGGTGAGGTCAATCTCGCGGCCTACCATCATGGAAGCAAGTTCCTCTTGCGTTGCTGTCTTTGGGTCAGCGTGACCGACCACTCTCCCGCCTCGAAGTACCGTGATTGAGTCAGCGATCGCCAGGGCCTCTTTGAGTTTATGGGTAATGAAAATAATGGTTGCCCCGCGCGATTTGAGTTCAGCGACTATGCCAAAGAACTCAATAACTTCCTGCGGGGTGAGAACTGCGGTTGGCTCGTCAAACACCAGAATTTTGGCGCCGCGCAACAGCACCTTGATAATTTCAACGCGCTGTTGAATACCCACGGCAAGATCTTCAATTTTTGCCTTTGGATCAACTGCAAGGCCATACTTCTGTGAGATCTCTTCGACCTCTTTATTTGCCTTCTTTGTGTTGAGAACATTTCCAAAAACAGTTGGTTCGACACCAAGAACGACGTTTTCAGCCACGGTGAAAACCGGTACGAGCATGAAGTGTTGATGCACCATCCCGATCCCAGCCTTGATGGCCTCGCCTGGATCGTTGAATTTTTGTACGACGCCGTTCAAAACAATCTCGCCAGAATCTGGGCGGTAGATACCCGAAAGGATATTCATCAGGGTACTTTTACCAGCACCATTCTCGCCAATTAGAGCTAGAACTTGCCCAGAGCGCGCGGTAAGGGAAACATCGTCATTGGCGAGAACACCGGGAAAAGCTTTGGTGATTCCGCGCAACTCCAATTCCACGGCGCACTACTCCTTATGTTGGACTTCCCGTTTTAACGCTAAGTTGAAGAACGGCTTGATTCTACTGCCCTCACACAGAAGAGGGGCCTGATTTCTCAGACCCCTCAACTACGTGCGGACTACTGAATTAACCTTTGACGATTAACCCTTGACGCTGATCGAGCCGTCGATGATACCGGCCTTGATCGTGTCCAGCGCAGCCTTGAGTTCAGCTGAGACTGCACCATCTTGGTCATGGAATGGTGCGAGGGAAACTCCACCATTTTCCAATGTTCCCACGGTTACGCCACCGGCAAAGGTACCGTCAACGACGGCCTTGATTGCATTGAGTGTGGTGACATCCATTTGCTTGAGCACTGATGTCAAGTAGACGCCAGCGTTTGCGGTGTCTGACTCGAACTGATCGCTGTCAACACCGATGATCAGGAGCTTGTCGGTGCCAAGTTCGGTTGCGAGTGCTGCTGAACCAAGACCAACCGGTCCGGCAACTGGCATCACAATGTCGGCGCCTTCATCGACCAAGTTCTGGGCGAATGTGCGACCGTCATCGAGTGACTCAAAGTTCTCGGTGAACAGACCCGACTGTGCTGCGGGATCCCAACCAAGAACCTCAACATTGGTTCCGTTGTCAGCGTTGTACTTCTGGACTCCGTAGTAGAAGCCGTCCATGAAGATGGTTACTGGTGGAATGTTGACGCCACCAAATGTGCCAACTTTGCCGGACTTGGTTGTACCAGCAGCGAGGTAGCCAGCAAGGAATGCGGCTTCATCGGTGTTGAATACCTGACCGAGAACGTTGTTAGCGGTGATGTCGCCATCAGCGTATGCGTAGTCAACGATGGTGAAGGGGATGTCAGGATTGGCGTTAGCCGCTTCCTTGGTTGCGTCACCGAGCAAGAAACCGACTGTCACGATGACACTGCAACCCTGATCGACGAATGACTGAAGGTTCACCGCGTAATCGGTCTCGGCCGATGACTCAAGAACAATTGCCTCAACACCAAGTTGTTCAGCGGCATCTGTAACGCCCTTGTAAGCCTTCTGGTTGAAGCCCTTGTCGTCAACGCCACCAACGTCGGTGACTTCACAAGCCTTCATTCCCGCACCGGGAAGAGCATCTACTGTTGCTTCGGATGCTGACTCGGATGCTGCTGCTGTCTCGCTTGCGGTAGCAGCCGTGTCTGTTGAATCACTCGAGCTGCAACCTGCCAGCGCGAGGGCGGCAACGGTAAGGACCGCGCCAGCCATCTTTAGATTGGTTCTCAATGTATCTCCTCGTATTCGACCCGATCTTGAAAACCGGGTTATTTTGTGAATCGGGTTATGCTCCCGAATCTATTCGGGCCATCGAACAATACTAGTGTGCTAGTTGGGCGAAAGACTGAGCAGACGCTGCATTAAAAGGGTAACGAATCGGCCACGATCTATGCCCGTTCCCACTGTGACGTTTGCGGCCCGATCCGTAACGCCGTAGACATCAACCACGGTACGACCTAGAGTCAACTCACTCTTGGTTTCCACTGTGACATTTGTGACAATTGTTGTCAGGAGTGACGGGTCAATGAGGTGGGCGATTGTCACCGCGTCGTGGATGGGTGCACCCGGCCAGCCGAATCTTTGCTGGTGAAATCCCACAAAATGGTCAAGGAGTTCGGCAACGAATTCTTCGCACTCCCCTTTTCCACGCAGAGCCTGCGCATGTGAGTCATCAAGCCACGCCTGGTGGGTAACTTCGAGCCCGATCATGGTGAGTTTTAGCCCCGAGTTCATCACAATCTCAGCGGCTTCCGGGTCGACCAAAATATTGAATTCAGCGGCCGGTGTCCAGTTGCCTAACTCAATTGCTCCACCCATAAAAACGAGCTGCTCAATTTTGTGGTGTAGGTGCCCAAGTTCGGTAACAACGTCAGCCATGTTGGTCAGAGGTCCGGTTGCAACGAGCGTGATCGGTTCCGGTTCATTTTCCAAAATATTTTCGATGTAACCCAGTGCATTAGCACTATTTGCTTCGCGTGTTGGTGCGTTAGGGACAGGACCATCGAGTCCTCCATCACCGTGCATTGAGGCGGCCGTGCGAAGTTCACGCACGAGTGGGGCTGCCCTGCCCGAGTGAACCGGGATATCCGGTCGATTCACCATATCCAAAACAATCAGCGCATTCCGGGTCGTGTTTTCCAAAAGTGAGTTTCCCGCGACAGTTGTCACTCCAACGAGTTCAATTTCCGGGCTGGCAGCTGCCAACATAATGGCAATTGCGTCGTCATGACCGGGATCGCAATCCAACAAAATCCTTTTAGGAACGGTTTTTATCGGCACGGCGCCCAGCATAAACTCATTACGACACGTGTCCAACATGGTTAAGTGCTGAAGTCATGATTTCCTGGGGATCAACTTTGGTGGGTCGACGATCGTCAATTACTTGCTCCCCAGCTACAAAAACATGACGAACATCAGCTCGACCAGCACTGTAAACAATTGTGGTGAACGGGTCGCGAATGGGAATCAGGTGTGGTTCTCGCAGATTAATAGAAATGATGTCGGCTTCCTTCCCCACTTCTAGTGAGCCAATTCGCTCTGACATGCCTAGTGCCCTGGCTCCCTCAATTGTTGCCGCCCGAACAATCTCCAAAGCCGAAATAGCAGCCGGATCATTGCGAACCAATCGCGCAAGATTGGCGGCTATTCGCATAACGGCGAACAGGTCAAGATCATTACTCGAAGAGGTACCGTCCGAGCCAAGACCAACGGTGATTCCATCTTTTCGGTATTGAACAATGTCAGCGGCACCGCTCGCTAATTTCATATTGGACCCGGGGCAATGGGCTACACAACCGCCTTTGGCAGCAATGAGATGGCGTTCAGACTCGTTTAAATGAACCCCGTGCGCAAGAACAGGTTTGAGATCGAGGATGCCGGTTGCATTCAATAGTTGTATTGGACGCTCACCATGGGCCTTCACCGTGTCCTCGTTTTCAGCAATATTTTCTGCAGCATGAACGGTGATAATTGCCTCCTGGTCACGAGCGAGCGCTGCAATTTCACCCAAATTCTCGGGAGATACCGTTAAAGGCGCATGCGGCATCAAAGTCAGCGGAACGTAGGGACCACCAATTTCACTCAGAGTTTGTGGCCACTCCCGCGCTAATTCCATCCGCTCATTCCACGTCAGATTGTCTGGGCCAGGGAATGAGAAAAATACGGGACCCGTCACATGACGCAGCCCAACTTCAACCGCCCCACGGTGATTCTCAGCGGGGTGCAAATACATATCTAATGCCGTCGTGGTCCCTGCCAGTAGTGATTCAAGTGCGCCAAGGCGAGCGCCAATGTATGTTCCCTCGGCATCCATAATCCGGGCTTCCTCCGCCCACACCAATTCCAAGAATCCCTGAAGGTCAACATTTTCAGCGACACCGCGCAAAAGGGTCATCGGTAAATGCGTATGCAGATTTACCAAGCCGGGCATGATCAATTGGTCGGTGAGGTCAATAACTCGAGCTTTCGGGTAACGCTGCTTCACTTCTTGCGCGGGTCCAAGATCAATAATTATTGAGCCTTGAATAACCAGTGATGCATTTTCGAGCACCGTATCGTGTGAATCGCAGGTCACCACATAGCGAGCATTATGCAGAATGATTATGGGCAAAATTATCACGCGCTGTTCCCTTTAGAAAAAGACTCTCGGTTGGTATTTGCCCCAGACTGCACGCAAAGCATCGGATACCTCACCCACGGTTGCTCGGGCCTTGAGTGCTTCCTTCATCGGGTACAACAAATTGGCATCACCTTGGGCGGCCTCGGTGATCGCGGCCAAGCACCGCTCCACCTCCGCATTGTCACGGTTGGCGCGAAGGGTGGCGAGGCGTTCACATTGCTCGGCCTCAATTAAGGGATTGACACGCAGTGGTTCGTAATGATCTTCTTCACTGACCGTGTATTTATTTACCCCAACCACAATTCGCTCGCCTGAATCAATTTCTTGAGCAATTGTGTAGGCCGTGTTCTCGATTTCCATTTTCTGAAAACCTTGTTCAATTGCAGAAACTGCGCCGCCGCGAACTTCAATTTGTTCAATCAACTCAAGGGCTTTTGCTTCCACTTCATCGGTCATGCTCTCAACAACATATGAACCTGCGAACGGATCAACCGTTGCGGTGACATCTGTTTCAAATGCGAGCACCTGCTGGGTCCGAAGAGCTAAGCGCGCAGCCTTCTCCGTTGGTAACGCAATTGCTTCGTCATAGGAGTTCGTATGCAGTGATTGGGTTCCACCGAGAACTGCTGCCAACCCTTGCACTGCAACGCGAACCAAGTTGACCTCTGGTTGCTGGGCGGTGAGTTGCACACCCGCGGTCTGGGTGTGAAAGCGCAACATGAGTGACTTGGGATCTTTAGCCCCGAATTCATCTCGCATAATTCGAGCCCACATGCGGCGTGCCGCACGGAACTTAGCGATCTCTTCCAGAAAACTCGTTCGTGAGACGAAGAAAAATGCCAGGCGTGGCGCAAAGTCGTCAACATCAAGGCCCGCATCAATTGCGGCCTGGACGTAGGCCTTGCCGTTGGAAAGTGTGAACGCAATCTCCTGCGCGGGATTAGCCCCCGCTTCGGCCATGTGGTAACCCGAAATCGAAATCGTGTTCCAGTTGGGAAGTTCGGTTTTGCAGTAAGCGAAAATGTCGGTGATTAAACGCAGTGACTCTTGTGGCGGGTAGATATAGGTCCCGCGGGCAATGTATTCCTTCAAAATATCATTTTGAATCGTTCCATTGAGTTGGCTTGAGTCGAGCCCATTTTCTTCGGCAACCAACTGGTACATCAGCAATAAAATCGCTGCCGGCGCATTGATTGTCATTGATGTGGACACTGAGTCCAGGGGGATATCTTTGAAAAGGGTGTGCATATCCTCGATCGAGTCGATGGCCACACCTACTTTGCCTACCTCGCCATGAGCCAGGGCGGTATCGGAGTCCATCCCCATCTGCGTGGGGAGGTCAAATGCGACCGAAAGACCGGTCGTACCGGCAGCGAGTAGCTGTCGGTAACGCTCATTTGACTCAGCCGCAGTGCCAAAACCCGCGTATTGCCGCATTGTCCACGGGCGACCGGTGTACATGCTGGGGTAGACCCCCCGCGTATAGGGGAAAGTGCCGGGCTCCGCCAATTCGGTGGCTACATCAAATTCGGCTAGATCTGAGGCGTTGTAGACCTTC
>CAMAVT010000091.1 GCA_945861775.1 Bifidobacterium breve | reverse complement strand
CGAGTGCCGTCGCCGCATTTGCAATTGTCGTGGCAGGGCTTGTGTCCTACCCACTTGTTGTTTCGAGTTCGCAGGACGTTGGTGCGAGAAATCTTTCGCAATTGGCCAATGTCACTGCCAACGCTATTGATCAGCAAAGTTCTGGTTCGGGTGTCGGGCAAGGATTGATTAAGACTTTGCAGAGGGAATCAATCTCGGCCTATTTGATTCCTTTTGGCTCACCGAATCTCAGCGACCTGCCATTTAATTTTCCACAAATCTACGTTGATCAACTCAATAGTGGCCAAAACATCTCGGGCAGATTGTCATCAGCAGATGGTGAGTACTTGCTTGAGGGCCGGCCACTGAGTGTCGACGGTTCGGTTATTTTGATTCAGCCCATCTCAATTGCTGGAGCCAGCGCCGGAGCGATTATTTGGCGCCTAGCCATCGCATTAGTGCTTGGACTAGCCATCGCAATTACTTTAGGTTTTTTTGCCGCCCAACGCTTAGCGAGACCGCTTCGCCGAGCGAGTACGGCAGCGATGTTAATGGCGAGCGGATCTCGGGGTGTTGAATTGGTTTCCACGGGACCTAGGGAAGTTGACGAAATTTCAACCTCACTTAACGCCCTTGACTCTGCACTTACTGCCTCCGAGGCTCGTCAACGTGAATTTCTTTTATCCGTCTCCCACGAATTCAGAACTCCACTTACTGCAGTGAAGGGATACAGCGAAGCTATTTCAGACGGGATACTTTCCGGAGATAAAGCAGTAGATGCAGCACGTCTAATTTCATCCGAGTCCGTGCGCCT
Source organism: Bifidobacterium breve (assembly GCA_945861775.1). Taxonomy (GTDB): domain Bacteria; phylum Actinomycetota; class Actinomycetes; order S36-B12; family S36-B12; genus UBA4592. The sequence goes on along the minus strand of CAMAVT010000091.1, from coordinate 8,887 downwards.
TAATCGACTGGTGAGTGATCTCTTGGACTTGGCCAGACTTGGAGCAGTTGATTTTGCTATTTCAGAGGTGAGGATCGATCTACAAGAATTTGCCAATGAAGTGAGACAAGTTTGGGGCTATCGCTGCCAGGAGCAACAGGTGACTCTTGAATGCGAAGTTCAGGTCGAAGGTGAATTTATCAGTGATCCCATCAGACTTCGGCAAATTGTCGACAATCTGGCTGAAAATGCACTTCGATTGAGTCCCAATCACAGCACCCTGGCAATTCGAATCGAGCAGTTAGCACATTCCTTGGTTATTGAGGTGCGTGACTCGGGTCCCGGCCTGAGCCCAGACGACCAATTGGTGGCCTTCGAACCTGGGGCGCTTTATGAGCGTTATCGGGGTGTACGACCAGGGGGATCAGGAATTGGTTTGGCGCTCGTGGGTCGGTTGGCGACCGGCATGGGAGGAAGCGCGAGCGTTGGTTCGGCGCCTGAAGGGGGAGCGCGATTCACCATTGAAATTCCCGAGCGCGGTGACCTGTGATTACACAGATCAAACAGCCTTTCGCAATTGCATTGGGTTTCGTTTCGATCTTGGGTGTGCTGTTCATTATTGATCCCGCTGCCAGTGGCGTTTTTCCCGATTGCCCGAGTCGAATATTTTTTGGTGTTGACTGTCCAGGGTGTGGGGGCATGCGCGGTACCTATTCGCTTCTGCACGGCGATGTCGCATCAGCAATTAATCACAATGCATTGTTATTGGGTGTGTATCCATTGTTGGTTTCGCTATGGTTTTTATGGGTATTGCGGGCGTGGTTGCAACGCGATTTCTTTGCCATATTTCGACCATATTTAGGAGTAATGGTAGGTACGGGATTTTTCATTTTGATCGGATTCACCATTGTCAGAAATATGATTCCTGGCTTGGGCTGGGGTTCGGGCGCCTAAACAAAGCCCATTTATTCGATACGGCTACTCTAAGGGCGTGACGGTCTTAGACGACATAATCGGCGGTGTACGCGAGGATCTTGCTGTTCGGATGCAACACACTTCCCTTGAACAATTGAAAGAACGCTCACTTCGGGTCCGTGAAGCTCAAGATGTCAAAGCAATCCTTAGTGGCCCCGATGTATGCGTGATCGCAGAAGTTAAAAGAGCTAGTCCCAGCAAGGGTGTTCTTGCGCAAATCACCAACCCCGGACTACTGGCTGCCGAATATGAAGCGGGCGGAGCTCATTGCATAAGTGTTCTGACCGAAGAACGCCGCTTTGGCGGAAGTTTGGCTGACTTAACCGAGGTTCGGGCAGCAGTTGACATTCCGGTTCTGCGAAAAGATTTTGTTATTGGCAGTTACCAGTTATGGGAAGCCAAAGCTTATGGGGCAGACATGGTGCTTTTGATCGTGGCCGCTCTGGAACAAAAGGTGTTGCTTTCCCTCATTGAGCGAACACAAAGTTTGGGGCTTACCGCCCTTGTCGAAGTACATGATGAAGAGGAAATTGATCGGGCTTTGGACGCAGGTGCCACGGTCATCGGGGTGAATGCGCGAAACCTGAAGACATTGGAAGTGGATCGTTCAACTTTTAGCCGTGTAGTTGAGCGAATCCCTACCTCATGTATTCGAATTGCAGAGTCTGGGGTTCGAGACCATCATGACCTTATGAATTATGCCGATGCAGGAGCCGACGCCGTACTTGTTGGGGAGTCGCTGGTCATTGGTGGGAATCCAAGGGAAGCCGTTCACGAACTGGTAACTGCCGGTGCGCACCCTTCGTGCCGATCCCGAGGCCGGTCATGACAACCTCAGAAGTGCAGCGCGAAGTGGTTCTTGCTGGGCACTTTGGACCGTATGGTGGCAGGTTCGTTCCCGAGGCTCTCACGAGTGCGCTGGATCAACTCGATGCAGCTTTTCATGCGGCGATCGTTGACCCAGAATTCGCCATCCAGCTCTCAGATTTGGAGCGGGATTACACGGGCCGGCCTTCTCCACTCACGCGGGCATGGAGATTCGGTGAGTACTGCAATGGCGCGCATGTTTATTTTAAGCGAGAAGATCTGAATCACACCGGATCACACAAAATCAACAACGCCTTGGGTCAAGTACTTCTCGCCCAGCGAATGGGGAAAACGCGGGTCATCGCCGAAACTGGTGCAGGTCAACACGGGGTGGCAACGGCAACGGCCGCTGCGCTGTTAGGACTGGAATGTGCTGTCTACATGGGTGAGGAAGACACCCGCCGTCAGGCACTCAATGTCGCTCGGATGAAACTACTCGGTGCTGAAGTTATTTCTGTGACTAATGGCAGCAGGACCCTCAAAGATGCAATCAACGAAGCCATGCGAGATTGGGTTGCCTCAGTTGACTCAACCCACTACGTGCTGGGAACAGTTACCGGACCGTCACCTTTTCCTGACATGGTGCGCCATTTCCATTCAGTGATTGGGCGCGAGTCACGAAAGCAGATTTTAGCTGTTGAAGGTCGCCTGCCAGATGCCGTTGCGGCGTGCGTGGGCGGCGGGTCCAACGCCATGGGCCTGTTCAGCGGCTTCATCGATGATCTCAGTGTGCAATTGCGGGGTTATGAAGCCGGTGGCGACGGTGTAGAAACCGGGCGCCATGCTGCAAGATTCTCTGCTGGTTCACCTGGCGTTCTCCATGGTGCCCGCACATACGTGATGCAGGACAAATGGGGGCAGACAATTCCCTCACACTCCATCAGCGCAGGTCTTGACTACCCAGGCGTGGGTCCTGAGCATGCGTGGTTGCATGACACCGGGCGTGCCATCTACGAACCGGTCAATGACTCTGAGGCCATGGACGCATTCGCTCTATGCTCGCGAACCGAGGGAATTATTCCGGCAATTGAAACAGCCCACGGGTTAGCGGGTGTTATCCGTCTGGGCAAAGAACTCGGCCCGGATTCGGTCATCATTTTGAATCTCAGTGGACGCGGAGACAAAGACGTGGCGACGGCTGCGCGTTGGTTTGGAATCGAACTAGAACATTCTGAGGCCGGTATCAGTATCGAACTGGCTGAAGGGCGCTGATTTGTGAATCCCACCAAAACGGGAAGCATCAGTGCGGCGTTTGCTCATGCGAAAAGCGAAGGCCGGGCCTTGCTCATCGGGTATCTCCCGGCCGGTTTCCCAACCTTGGATGAATCAATTGAACTTGTGCAAGCCATGTGTGAGGGGGGAGTCGACCTCATCGAGGTGGGTCTTCCCTACTCGGATCCGCTCATGGACGGCCCCGTAATCCAACAAGCCGTTGATCAAGCCCTGACTAATGGAGCAACCCCCCAATCGGTGCTAACTGTGGTTCGGGCCGTTGCTGATTGTGGAGTCGTTCCGGTCGTTATGAGCTACTGGAACCCGATTGAGCAGTTCGGTGTCGAAAATTTTGCTCGGGAACTGCAGAAGGCGGGCGGAGCCGGAGTAATCACCCCAGATCTCACAATTGAAGAAGGGCAGCCGTGGATTGCAGCCGCAGCGCTCCATGACGTTGACCCGATATTTCTCGTAGCACCTTCATCCACCAACGAGAGAATTCACAAGATTTGTCATGACACTCGTGGATTTGTGTATGCGGCTTCCACGATGGGGGTTACCGGTGCTCGTGATCAGGTGAGCAATATGGCTCCCGAGCTGGTGGCTCGTGTTCGTCGATGCACAGACTTGCCAATAGCGGTAGGTTTGGGCGTCTCAAATGGTGCTCAGGCGGCGGAAATTGCTCAATATGCCGATGGAGTAATTGTCGGTTCGGCATTTGTGAAAGCGGCCAATGCTGGAGGGGTTAGAGCGGTGCGCGAACTTGCTCAGGAACTTGCACAAGGGGTACGTCACGGTGGTTAGCGTCCCTCGCTTATTCTTAGAACTCGATGTGTCAGGGCTTAATGCGCCACGGATAAGAATTAAGTAAGTGAATTAGGAGCAGATGCAATGGGTGAAAAGGGTCGTCGCGAAAGGGCTGCGCAGGCACGGGGAGATGCGCAGGCTTCTGAGAAGCGTCGTGAACGCATAGTTCGCATCGTTGGTGGGGCAACCGTGGTCGCCGTCATGGTCGCCATCATTGGAATTGCGGTCTACGCCAGTAGCACCGCCCCATCCACCGACGCCGGTGGCTTAACCGGTGGGATAGTCGAGCCCGACCCTTCAGCGGCCTTACCTACCGGTGTACTTGCTTCAGATTCACCGACTCCGTTTGGCGTCCCCTACGGAACCGGCAGCGCCGATGTTCCCGTGCTTGAGTTGTGGGAGGACTTCCAATGCCCAGCTTGTGGGGCATTAGAACTTGCCAATGGTGCTGGGATTACGCAACTTGCCGAGGAAGGCAAAGTCCAACTCGTCTACCGACCAACCGCATTCCTTGATGGGAATCTGGGAAATGATTCATCCCACCGCGCGATCGCGGCATGGGGCTGCGCGATTGATGCGGGCAAGATCAAGGAGTACCACGACACCGTGTACGCAAACCAGCCTCTTGAAGAAGGTATGGGTTACACGGAGGAGCAACTTCTCTTATTTGGCTCAGAATCAGGTATCTCCGACCCAGAATTCACGACTTTCTCCCAATGTGTCACCGATGGCACTTACCTTGCCTGGGCAGCGAACACCAATCAGGAGTTTATGGCCGGGCAAATTGGTGGAACGCCCGCAGGGTTTCTCAATGGGGAACCGGTTGAAACTGCAATATTGGCTGACCCCATTGCTTTAGCCGAACTTATCGCTTCCAAGTCGTAGGTGGACTCACTCACGTGAAAACATTCATACCCAGTCCAGAAACGGGTGTGTGGGAATTAGGCCCTATCCCGATTAGGGCTTATGCATTGTTTATCGTGTTGGGAATCATCGTTGCCGTTGTATTGGGAAATAAGCGATATGAAGCTCGGGGCGGACGTCCCGGGGTCATTACTGACATAGCTATTTGGGCCGTCCCGTTTGGAATCGTTGGTGGACGCCTCTATCACGTACTCAGTGACTGGCAGATCTACTTTGGTGACGAAGGCAAAGGGTTCATTGCAGCCCTTCGCATCTGGGACGGCGGGCTGGGAATTTGGGGTGCCGTCGCTTTAGGAGGTGTCGGCGCATGGATAGGTGCTCGCCGCCATGGTGTTGCACTTCCACCGATCGCCGATGCGATCGCTCCGGGGATCGCACTTGCCCAAGCCATCGGTCGAATAGGTAATTACTTCAACCAAGAACTTTTTGGCGGACCCACGACATTGCCCTGGGGTTTAGAGATCTCGCCAGGGAATCGACCAGCCGATTACGCTGAATACGCCACTTTTCACCCAACATTTCTCTATGAATCCTTGTGGCTGGTGGGGGTTGCGCTCGTGGTGATCTGGGCCGATCGCAGATTCAACCTCGGCCACGGTCGGGCTTTTGCACTGTACATTCTTTTGTACACGCTCGGCAGATTCTGGATCGAGCTTCTTCGGGTTGATAATGCCAATGTGATCTTAGGGCTGCGCCTTAACGTGTGGACCTCAATTATCGTTGGGCTGGGGGCACTGGCCTACTTGGTCATCTCGGCTCGGATGCGACCCGGACGGGAAGTGATTGCTCGCGAGACGGAGCTGACGGAGCCGAGTGAGCCGAGTGAGCCGTCTGAACCAAAAGTGCTATAATTCGAGTCTGGGCCAACGTCGTCCCGGAAATTTCTGAGTCATTTGTTGTTGACCAGATCCAATCCGTGTTGAATGCGACGTTTGAGGAGTCCCACAATGGCGATCAGCCTGCACCCCAAAAAACAGGGTCTTTACAACCCTGACCGCGAGCATGACGCCTGCGGTGTTGCATTTGTGGCTACCTTAACCGGGATACCAAGCCACGAAATTGTGGAAAAAGCCATTAAAGCTTTGACCAATCTCGAACACCGTGGTGCTTCAGGTAGTGAACCGGATAGCGGTGACGGTGCGGGCATTTTGATTCAGGTTCCCGACCTCTTCCTACGAAACAATGTTGACTTCGACTTGCCCGCGGCTGGCGAGTATGCGGTTGGTACTGCTTTTTTTGATCAAGGGCAAGCCCCGCTGGCTATGGCTGCGATGGCAGAACTGGCGCTCGCGGAAGGCTTGAGCATTCTCGGGTGGCGCCAAGTTCCAACAAATGACACCATGATTGGCGCGATGGCGAAATCGTGTATGCCAGATTTTTGGCAACTTTTCATCACCGACAACGCGTCTTCCGGGATTGCTCTTGACCGTGCTGTTTATGGGTTTCGCAAAATGGTCGAACATGACCTCAATGTTTATTTCTCCTCACTATCAAGTCGCACCCTGTTGTACAAAGGCATGTTGACCACGGGCCAATTGGCTCCATTCTTTCCTGAGTTGACAGATCCGTCGATGCACAGTGCCTTGGCACTCGTCCATTCTCGATTTTCAACGAATACTTTTCCTTCTTGGCCACTTGCACACCCGTATCGGCTGATTGCACATAACGGTGAGATCAACACGGTCCGAGGAAACCGAAACTGGATGACTGCTCGTGAGGCAATGTTGACCTCTGACATTTTGTCAGGGGATCTGACCAGGTTGTTCCCGATTTGCTCACCGGATGGGAGCGATTCAGCCTCATTCGATGAAGCACTCGAACTCTTGCATCTTGGCGGTCGTTCCCTGCCGCACTCAGTTCTCATGATGATCCCTGAAGCGTGGGAAAACAATTTGGATATGTCGCCAGCACGGAGAGCTTTTTATGAATTTCACGCAACGATCATGGAACCGTGGGATGGTCCGGCGAATGTGTGTTTCACCGACGGAACTGTTATTGGCGCGGTATTGGACCGCAATGGTCTTCGGCCTGGACGATTCTGGGTTTGTGACGATGGACTCGTCATCTTGGCATCTGAAGCAGGGGTTCTCGACATAGACCCGAGTACCGTGATCCGCAAGGGCCGGTTGCAGCCGGGCAAGATGTTTTTGGTGGATACCGCAGCCGGTCGAGTAATCGAGGACGAAGAGATCAAGGACTCATTGGCTGCCGAAAATCCATATCAAGAGTGGGTCTCCAGTGAAGTCATCCACCTTGATGCTTTGCCGGACCGGGAACATGTTGTTCATACACGGGAGTCGGTCGCCCGTCGCCAACAAACTTTCGGTTACACACAGGAAGAGTTGCGACTCATCATTGAACCGATGGCAAAGAGCGGAACTGAAGCAATTGGCTCTATGGGCACCGACACTCCCATCGCAGCGCTGTCAGACCGCCCTCGCTTGCTATTTGACTACTTCAGTCAGCTTTTCGCCCAGGTGACGAACCCTCCGCTTGATGCAATCCGCGAGGAGATTGTGACGTCTCTTGGGAGCCTCATCGGCCCCGAGGGAAACCTGTTAGAGGCATCACCGGCTCACTGTCGTCAGGTTGTTTTGCCATTTCCTGTCATTGATAATGATGAATTGGCAAAAATCCTGCACATCAATGCTGATGGCCAACTGCCAGAGTTTGCCGCCGCTCGCATCAAGGGCCTCTACAACGTGTATGGCGGTGGGCCTGCACTCGAAAAGCGCATCTCGGAAATCTTCAACGAAGTTGATGCATTGATTCGCCAAGGAAAGAGATTCATTGTTCTGTCAGACCGTGACAGCAATGCAAGCCTTGCTCCCATCCCATCGCTGTTGCTGTGCGCGGCTGTTCACCACCATTTAGTACGGACCAAGCACCGCACCATGATCAGCCTGCTGATTGAAACGGGAGATGTACGCGAAGTGCACCACGTTGCGCTCCTGATCGGCTACGGTGCAGCTGCCATCAACCCATACTTGGTAATGGAGAGCGTTGAAGATCTTGTTCGACGCAATGTGATTTCTGACATTTCTCCTGAGAAAGCTATGCGCAATGTCATCAAATCATTAGGTAAGGGACTCCTGAAAGTTATGTCCAAAATGGGAGTGTCAACGGTTGCTTCCTATCGGGGTGCGCAGATTTTTGAAGCTATTGGTCTGTCACAGGAATTTATTGACGCGTACTTCACCGGAACGGTCTCCCAACTTGGTGGAATCGGTCTTGATGTAATCGCACAAGAAAATGCCGCAAGACATGCGGATGCTTACCCGGTATCAGGAATCTCACCGACACATCGCACCTTGCGTGACGGCGGAGAATATCAATGGCGGCGCGAAGGATCTCCGCACTTATTTGATCCCGACACGGTTTTCCGACTTCAGCACGCAACTCGTTCAAAGCGTTTCGACATATTCCGTGACTACACCAGTCGGGTCAACGATCAGTCGGCACGGCTAATGACACTTCGTGGACTATTCGAGTTTTCATCACCGAGAGCCGCAATTTCAATTGATGAAGTCGAGTCGATTGAGAGCATCATTAAAAGGTTCTCGACCGGTGCGATGTCCTATGGATCAATTTCGGCGGAAGCACATGAAACGCTGGCAATCGCAATGAACCGTCTTGGGGCGAAATCCAACACGGGTGAAGGCGGAGAGGATCCCGAACGCTATTTACCCATGGCTAATGGAGATTCCAAACGTTCGGCGATTAAGCAGGTGGCTTCAGGTCGTTTCGGTGTCACGAGCGAGTACCTGGTGAACAGTGACGACATCCAGATAAAAATGGCGCAGGGAGCAAAGCCGGGTGAAGGCGGCCAGCTTCCCGGTAACAAGGTGTATCCGTGGATCGCCAAGACACGGTTTTCCACGCCGGGTGTGACTTTGATTTCACCGCCGCCACATCATGATATTTATTCAATTGAAGACTTAGCCCAATTGATTCATGACTTGAAAAACGCCAACTCCGATGCACGTATCCACGTGAAATTGGTGGCAGAGGTTGGGGTGGGAACGGTTGCAGCGGGTGTCGCTAAAGCGCACGCTGACGTGATTTTGATCTCTGGTCATGACGGAGGAACGGGCGCTTCACCACTTACTTCCCTCAAGCATGC
>CAMAVT010000090.1 GCA_945861775.1 Bifidobacterium breve | reverse complement strand
GACGTTGCCGATTCACGGAACGAATTTGAGTTCATTGACGAGTGGGAATCCGTGCGGCCCGCAATTGATTTGCTTACCCCACTGGATCGAAAAATTCTTGGAATGCGGTTTATCGAACAAAAGAAACAAAGTGAGATTGCCGATGAACTCGGCATGAATCAAATGGCAATTTCACGGCGTCTCACGGCGATTCTCGACCAGCTTCGTCACGAAGTAGATAGCGCGTAACAGTGGGTGTGAAAGCTAAGAATATTCCAACGATTGCTGCAACAGTTACCAGAATCGCCAGCCATTTTTGAAGTGCGTCAGCAGCACCAATCATGGGAACACTGACAACAAGGGCCAGGAGTTGCGCCAATAAAAATGGTGCCCGCGCCCAACGCTTGGCGGCAAACCAGCCACCTGCCACCAAAAGCATTCCCAGCCCAAAAAAGAGGAAGATAACCACTTCTAAAGTCACCCCTGAAGCATTAGCAACTTCACGTGGTCCACTGACACCGAATCTGGCGACCCCTACGACTATCAAAATCGCGTAGACCACATAAAAGACTCCCTGGACGCCACTGATGCTCCCGAGAATTCTCAAACGCCTGATGACCGATGTTTCACTTCCCACCTCGTCAGCCTAATGCTGTGAGCCTTTAATCGAGAGTCGGCGTAGAGTGAGATGGTGCGCGCACTACTGGTAGCCAATCCGAATGCAACAAGTACATCGCCCCGAGTAATCGACGTAATTGTACGGGCGCTTTCACATGAACTAGACCTTGAAGTAACCATGACGACCCACAAGGGACACGCACAGTCAATTGGCGAGTACGCCGTGGAGGTCGGGATCCCCCTCGTGATCACTCTTGGCGGAGATGGCGTGGTGAACGAAGTGATCAACGGAATCATGGTCACTAATCCGGGGAAAATTAAGCCCGCGATTGCACCGATTCCCGGGGGAAGTGGCAATGTTTTTGTTCGCGCATTAGGCCTTCCCATCGATCCGGTTGAGGCCACCGGCGCCATCATGGAAAGTTGCCGAGCAGACCGGTTTCGATCCATAAGTTTGGGTCTCGCTGAAGCTGTTCAAACAAACGGCGAAGAATTCAGCAGGTACTTCGCAGCCAACTCCGGTATCGGTCTGGATGCGACGATCATCGCGGCAGTGGACCAGGACCGGAAAAAAGGTGTTAGCGCATCGCCGATTCGCTACTTGGGAACGACTCTGCGCGAGTATTTTCGTCGTAGTAATCACACGGCCTCGATCACGATTTCCCGCCCGGGCACTCCAAGTATTGACCACGTCTATGTCGCGTTAGTGCAGAATTCTTCGCCTTGGACCTTCTTTGGCTCCTGGGCCCTGGATCCAAACCCTGCGGCCAGCTTTGATACCGGGCTCGATGTCTTCATTGTGCGCAAACTCGACCCCATCTCAACAGCTCGCGCCGCCCATCGAATTATCTTGCGAACTCGGGGAAGGACAGCAGCTAGCGCCTTCACCAGCTGGCATGACCAGTCTGCTTTTTCTATTCACGCTAACCCCGAGGTTCCCATTCAAATTGATGGTGAAGCCCTCGGAAATGTTGCGCGGGTAAAATTCACGCACCACCCTGATGCGCTCCGGGTGATTGACCCATTGTGAATCGGTCAGAAAACCGGACAATTAGTATATTTAGCCCATATGTGACCGATTCAACACGAGAAATATGAAATTGCGGCAAATTTTCTCTCGTTTCGACTTGTACCGGGCGCCAAGGTCTGCGAATGTATCCCTGCCCTTGTTTTGACGGGCTGGCCGCCTTCCCCCGTGGGCCAGTGAAGCAAACCTTCACCCCCAAGTGGAAGCCAGCGCGTGAAAGCATTCACAAGTGCTGGCGAACCCAGCACATCAGTACAGATGGAGTGATCCCGCATGGACTGGCGCCACGAGGCAGCCTGCCGTGACGAAGACCCTGAGTTGTTCTTCCCAATCGGCAACACCGGACCTGCCTTGGTCCAAATCGAAGAGGCCAAGGCCGTCTGTCGTCGTTGTCCCGTGGTTGACGAATGCTTACGCTGGGCCCTCGAGACCGGCCAGGATTCAGGCGTATGGGGTGGGCTCAGTGAAGATGAGCGTCGTGCTCTCAAGCGCCGTAACGCTCGTCTGCGCGCTCGGACATCGGCTTAAGCCCCTGCATCACGTCTGGACAATGGCACCGTTATGCGAACCATCGTTCCACTTCCCACACCTTCGATTAATTCCATCGGCTCAATTTCCACGTGACCATTGAGTTCACCAACAATTAAATCGGACACAATCGTGAGGCCCAGGCCGCATGCGGTGAACTCGCTCAAGCTCATTGGTGAGTCGGTGGCACCTACCCCGTTGTCACTTACGCTTACAGTGAGTTGTCCGACTTCGTGCCCTGCCTGCACCAAAATCTTCGTGGCCCGCGCGTGTTTTTCACTATTGTGAATTAGCTCAGAAACGGCCATAGCGATCGGAGTTGCAATCCGAGAATTCACAGTACCAAAACTCCCTTGCATTTCCGTTTCAAGTTCCACACTGTCATTGCGAATTAACCCAAATAATGACTCGATAAACGCATCAAAATCAATGCTGGTAGCTCCCTCGAGTGAGAGCGAGTCGTGAATTGCCGCGATCACCCCGATGCGGGCCTGGGCATCACGCAATGCCTCCGTTACCCCAGGATCGCTTGCGCGCCGGCTCTGGAGTCGCAATACCGATGTCACCATTTGCAAATTATTTTTTACCCGATGATTGATTTCTTTGATGATGGCATCTTTTGACAACAATTCCTTTTGATGCTCACGCACATCGGTGACATCTTTGATCACAATTATCGTGCATTGAGCCCCCATTTCAAGGCCCAAAGTTATAGGTCCAGGGCACAGGAAGTGGGAAGCGAGCATCAGGGTCGCACCATCACCATCGAGATCTGCTATCGCGGTTGCACCACCACGAGCCACCTTGACCAGTGACGCGGACATTCCCGCAGGTGCAACGCTCATCTTTTTTACAATTTCAAAAAACTGCTGACCCACTAAGTCAATCGCAAGGCCCATTTTTCGAAATGAACTCACAGCATTTGGACTCGCAAAGTCCACTTTCCCGGATGCATCAAGGCGCATAACGCCATCACCCGCCCGAGGCATTTCCCAGCCATCAAATCCATCAAGGGATTCAGGCAACCAGGGCACACCCCCGGCAATCATCGCGAAAATTGCATCGGCACTCTCAAGGTAAACCTGCTCCAACTGACCGGCAACGCGCGGGGCTTCACTGCAATGGCGCGCGATTACACCAATTACCTGATCTCCCCACTTAACCGGTATTGCCTCAACTCCAATAGGGGAAAGCGGTTTGGCAACATCACGCGTAATCGTGGCCCTGCCTAATACTTCAGCCTGGTCGAGAAAATGAAATCTCCCTCGAGGTGCGAAGGAACCAACAACATCCTCCGCCAATGTGGTGGGAGCGGTAGCTGGGCGTATTTGGGCAACAGCCACCATTCCGCCCTCATTCCATGTCGGAACCCACAAAACCAGGTCGCTCAGTGCGAAGTCGGCAAGTAGCGACCAGTTGGACGCAAGGGAAGAAAGAACCGTTATTGCTTCATCTGGCAACTCGGTCCGCTCCTGCAAGGTTTTGGATACGTTTCCCACGCACACAGACTAACGTGACCCCATGAAAAGTGATCCCATCAACCGCGACCAATCCTCGGCAGGGGAACTTCCCGCAGCGGGTCATCAAGTAATCGCCGCGGCTCAAAAATACGGGGTCAAGCATTTATTTACCCTCTCTGGGGCACATATTTTCCCCCTTTATGACGCGTGTGAGAAACGACCGAACGCACCCGAGCTCGTTGACACCCGGAGCGAGCAAACCGCGGGCTTTGCCGCTGAGGCAACGGCACGCCTCACGCGCACGCCGGGCTTTGTTGCGGCAACTGCCGGTCCCGGTGTCACCAATCTTCTTACACCCATCACGAGCGCATTTTTTAATGGAGCACCGGTAGTAGCAATTGGTGGCCGTTCCCCCGATTTCCGTTGGGGGCTTGGAGCATTACAAGAGTTGGATCAGCCGCCATTATTCGCATCGGTCACAAAATCGGCGACAACCGCACACGATTGTGGTGAAGTTGGGCGCTTAACCGAGGAGGCATTCGCGATCGCCCTCTCACCACACCAAGGTCCAACCTTCCTCGACATCCCGATGGACACACTCTTCACACCGGCGCCGGTTAACTCTGAGCCTTTGGCGCGTATCGAGGCACCGAAGACAGACCTTTCTCAACTTGAATCAGCCCTTGAGTTGATCCGGGCCGCACAACGTCCGATTTTTATTGCCGGCGGCGACATCTGGCAAAACCGAGCCGAGGAAATCTTTGTCGCTTTCATTGAAACGGTGCGCATCCCGGTAATCGTTAATGGCATGGCGCGTGGCATCCTCGCTCCCACTAATCCGCTACTCGTCACCCCCGCCCGGTCATACGCTTTCAAAAGCGCCGACCTGGTGATCGTGGCGGGAACACCACTGGACTTCCGACTCGGTTACGGAGATTTCGGTGATGCCCGGGTAATTTTTATTTCCGATGATCCACAATCATCACTCCAGGTAAAGGCAACTCGAATCACTGGTGATCTACCAGAACTGTTTAATACGCTGTGCGACCAGCTCCCGGTCCCAATAGGCACAGAGGACTGGCGTATTGATCTGGCGCAGCGCAGTACCGTGATCCGAGCGAGTAATCGCGAAATCATGAATACCCCTAGTGAACTCATCCACCCCGCTGAGATTTATGGTGCACTTATTCCTCGCCTCACCGAGTCCACCATCACAATTGGCGACGGTGGCGATTTTGTTTCCTTCGCGGGCAAATTCATCGAGCCAAGCCGCCCCGGACGCTGGTTGGACCCAGGACCTTTTGGTGCACTCGGAACAGCAATGGGCTACACCCTGGCGGCCGGTAAAGCATTCCCCGGTGATCCACTTGTAGTTCTCCTCGGTGACGGTGCTGCCGGTTTTTCACTGATGGATGTCGATTCACTCGTACGACACAATGTGCCCGCCACAATCCTGATCGGCAATAACGCGGGCTGGGGCCTTGAACGTCACCCCATGCGATTCCTCTACGGCTACGACGTTCTTGCCGACCTGCAACCAAGCCGCTACGACCAAGTGGTGAGCGCGCTGGGTGGCGCGGGCGAAGTAGTCACCGACATCACGCACTTAGGACCGGCGCTGGACCGCGCCATGAACTCTGGTGTTCCTTACGTGGTCAACGTGATGACCGACCCAGAGGTGGCTTATCCGCGCACAACCACCGGGATTTAAAACTACCGGTATCTAATTCGCCCAGGTTTTTTGATCAACTCGCACCCGAGTGATTTTTCCTTTACCAACGGGTGCTTGGGCGTTACCCAGTTCAACGGCAAAAACAATGCGATCACCGGAAACGGACTCGACGAGCGCGCTGGAATAGACCGACTCGCCCACCAATGTTGGTGACAGGTGTGAGAACTCAATTTTGTATCCCACCGTTGTGCAATTTCCGCAGATCGCCGGTGCTACCGCGGCTGTAGTTGCTGCTTCGCACCATGCGATCGCCATCGGAGTTGCCAACACATTTACTGAGCCACTACCGAGTGCTATCGCTGTATCAGCTGAACTGACCGTGAATTCGAGTCTCGCAGTCTTCCCAACGACGTGATCCATACAGGCGCATGAGTTATTCATTTCAGAATGACGAGCAAATCACCCTCGTTGACAACGTCTCCGATGGCAACAGCGAATTCACTGACCACGCCGGAACGCTCGGCCAAAACAGGGATTTCCATCTTCATCGATTCAAGTATCAAAAGGGTGTCACCGGCTGAAACTTGATCTCCGATCTCGGCCTCAAAAGAGTGGACAGAAGCTACCATTTCAGCGACTACATGCATAAAATCGATCTTAGTCGGCATTGCGGAGTTCTTCGATCAGCACGGGCGAATTATTGCGTACTGAATTAACTGCCCGGCCTACCGGAATCGCCTGCAGATCTGTGCGGGCCACCAATAAATCCAATGCTGCTTGAACATCAATGGACGGATCTAGCCATGCATCCCAATTTTTCGAACTGATGCAGGCAGGCATTCGTTCATGGATTGGTTCGAGATTGGGCGCCGCAGCAAGCGTAATAATCGCACATGTGCACACCACTTGACCATCAATCACACTGTCGGCGATCAGCCCTGCCATTGGCATGATCCGCGAGTCTCCGGCCGGAGGCGAAATGAAATAAGGGTCTTTTGCCGGCCGTTTCCACTCGTAATAACCGCTTGCCGGGATCAGAATTCGGCGCGTCGCAAACGACCGTGCGAAAGTGACTTTCTCGGCGACACTTTCACCGCGTGCATTGATAAGCAAAGTAGATGACTTCTTGCTCCACTTGGGAACTATCCCCCAGCGCACCTGCGTGAGCACCCGAGTACCGGTGCCAACGGCAATCACCGGAAGATTGCTACCGGGTGCAACGTTGAAATTGGGCCGATATTGCTGCTCCGCTACCGCCGGATCGAGGTCCGCATCAAATTCGGCCTTAAGGACACTGATGTCATCGGCTAAGACATAACGACCGCACATGAGTAGATAGTAGGACGCGAGTGAAAGACTAGTGCCATGACCGACTGGGCAGCTCCTACGGCGAGTGCAACAATCAGCGCCAAAATTACGCTGCCCGGATCCAAGTCCTTGAGCAATCGCGAACTCATTTTATGCTCTCTGGCAGATTCGCCGTCGACTCTGCATGGCGTACTTGATGCCCGGGATACAGTCCTGATGATCGATGGACTCAGAACTCTTGGTGTCCAGATAGATGAACTTGGGGCCGACCCAGCCGGGAACTTTGATCTGCGGATCACCCCACATTTTATGCGCGCAGGAGGGGAAACACCCACGGTTATCGATGTTGGTCTTGCTGGAACCGTCATGCGGTTTCTGCCAGCCGTTGCCGCATTCGCGCATGGAGACTCCTATTTTGACGGCGACGCGGCCGCCCGAAAGCGCCCAATGGCAACGCTACTCGAGGCATTGAAAGATCTTGGTGTCGAAATTGAGGACCGGGGTCGCCTCCCATTCCTCATTCACGGAAATGGGCATGTTCGTGGTGGTGAAGTTGTCCTAGATGCTTCAAAATCAAGCCAATTTGTTTCAGCGCTGCTGCTATGTGCACCACGTTGTGACGCGGGCGCCACCATTCGACACGTCCCCGCTGACCTAGGCAATGCCAGCGCTGTTCCCAGCCTGCCACACGTTGACATGACAATTAATTCGCTCGCCCAACACGGCGTCACGGTTCGCCAATCAACACATACACAAGATTCTTGGCACGTTGATCCGCAAAATATAAATGGCGTGGATCTTGCCATCGAAGGTGACCTGTCCAATGCCACACCCTTTTTCGCAGCAGCAATGGTGGCTGGTGGGAGCGTTTCCTGTTCAGACTGGCCAGCAAGTTCGCTACAACCGATCCTGCGAATCATTGAGGTCTTTGAACAACTCGGAGCGCGCATCACGCGCGATGGCGACATATTCCGCCTTGAAGGCACAGGCGAGATCAACGGCATTGACGCAGATCTTGCCGACATCGGAGAAATAGTTCCGACAATTGCCGCCCTGTGTGCGCTGGCCTCAACCCCGTCCTACCTTCGCGGGATCGGGCATCTTCGCGGACATGAAACGGATCGCCTGAGTGCACTTGCGACTGAAATAAATGCGCTCGGAGGCGAAGTAGTCGAGGAAGTGAATGCGTTGCGTATTTTTCCAGCAACACTTCACGGCGGAATTTTCCACACACATGAGGATCACCGCATGGCTACCGCTGGGGCAATCTTGGGGCTTCGAGTCCCTGGAGTCACCGTAGAAGACATTGAAACCACCGGTAAGACCCTCCCTGATTTTGTGAGACGCTGGGAAGAGTTGCTAAATATCTGATGGCACATAATCTTGATGAGGACGACGTTCGCATAAGACCGGGTAAATCCAAGTCCCGGCCTCGGACCAAGGATCGTCCTAGTTTTGACAATATGTTCTTCGGGTCCGTTTCAACGGTTGACCGAGGTCGGTTCACGGTTAATCCGGAAGGTGACACCCAGATTCTTTATGCCGTTAAAGCACGTGAACTGGGACGTAAAGGTTTGGTAGTGGGCGACCGAGTGGCCATGGTCGGAGATCCTCATGGCGGTATTGACCACCAGGTGCGAATTGTTCGACGTGAGCCCCGGTCCACCGAATTGCGGAGAACCGCTGATGACAACGATCCTCAAGAGCGAGTGATTGTTGCCAATGCGGACCGTCTTGGCATAGTCGTCGCCTCAACAAACCCAGAACCCAGAATTGGCTTCATTGACCGCGCGATAGTCGCTGCGATGGATGCAGGAGTGACACCATTTCTTGTTGTGACAAAGTCCGACCTGAAGGATCCCAGCGATCTCGTCAATGTGTATCAAGAACTCGGCATTCCCATTTTCGTCATTGCTAGCGGGGTTGCGCCCACATCAATTAAGGAATTTGTGCAGGGACATACCAGCATTCTTATGGGTCATTCAGGGGTGGGGAAATCAACATTAATTAACGAGCTGGCACCCGATGCCCACCGGATTACCGGGACGGTTAACGACCTCACCGGTAAAGGCAAGCACACGTCAACCAGCGTGATCGCTTTTCCGCTACCGGAAGCCAACGGAATTGTGATCGACACCCCGGGAATCCGTTCCTTTGGCCTGGCCCACGTCTCCCGTGAAACGATTATCAACGCCTACCCTGATCTCATGCGCTACACAGAAAGTTGCCCGCGCGCTTGCAGCCACAACGAGCAGGACTGTGCATTCATGCGCATAACCGATCACATAATTCTTGAAAGAGTAAAATCAATGCAAAATTTGCTTGCCGGAAATATTGCGACAGGAGTGCAATGATTCAATTTCTTGACGACCTCGAGTTCGCGCATCACCTCGCTAACGAGGCTGATGCAATTTCACTCAAAAGGTTCAATGCACTCGATCTTGCCGTCACCCAAAAACCTGATCTCACTCCCGTCAGCGACGCTGATCTCGCTGTAGAAACACAACTTCGGTTGCTCATCACCGAAGCGTTCCCGCACGACAGCGTAATCGGTGAGGAGTTCGCCCAAAAATCATTGGGCGAACGAACCTGGATCATTGACCCAATTGATGGAACCAAAAACTTTGTCCGCGGAGTACCCGTGTGGGCAACCTTAATTGCCCTGCGCGAGGGAGGTCAGATCACACTCGGTTTAGTGAGCGCGCCGGCATTGGGACGCCGGTGGTGGGCAACAACAGGTCACGGAGCTTGGGTTCGCGAATTCGAAAGTAAATCACCTCGGCGATTACAGGTGAGTTCGGTAAATAATCTTGTCGACGCTTCATTTTCATTCTCCGACCAAAAGGGTTGGGATCCGGTGCAGTTCGAGGCCATTCGGTCCGCCACGTGGCGCCAACGAGCATATGGAGACTTCTGGTCTCACACACTTATCGCAGAAGGCGCTGTTGACCTAGGTGCAGAACCCGAGCTCGCCCTCTATGACTACGCGGCGCTGGTACCAATTGTCACCGAAGCTGGAGGAAGAGTGTCCCAATTTAGTGGTGACGACCTGCCAATAAATGACAACGAGGGTCTTCCATCCTTCTTGTCTACAAACGGCTC
>CAMAVT010000089.1 GCA_945861775.1 Bifidobacterium breve | reverse complement strand
TGAGCCAATACTGTCAGATCGAGGCTACGCTGCTGCGCTCACACCTACGGCAATTACTCCCGACACAAGAACACCCATGGCCATAAATGGGCCGAATGGCACATTACGGCTCTCTCGGCGGCTGAACATAATTGGCAGTGCCCACACGGCAGCACAAGCAAATGAGATCAGGGAGCCAATATAGATATAGCTCCAACCAAGGCTGCCCAAGTACAAACCGGCCACCGCTGCGTATTTGACATCGCCCATTCCCATTCCTCCCAGCAGGTGTATAGCAAAATATGTCAAAGAGGCAAGCAGGGATCCTGCGATAGACGTTGCGAGTAACCACAGGTCAGTCTGGACATACGCAACAAGTAAAAATCCGAGAATGCCGCCAAGATATGAAATCGCAACCAACGAGTTGGGCAACCGGTGCTCTCGAAAGTCAATTCTTGACAACATCAACGCGGTAATAACAAACCAGATCCACGTTGCGCAGAGAGCAACTGAACTAGCAGTGACCATCTGAGAATTCTCGCTGGGGAAACCACGCTACCCAACACCAAAAGTCAAGCTGTGGATAACTCCTTCGGCAATGCGGCGCGCATGGCTTCAACGGGGGCTTTTTCGCCGGTGAAAAGTTCAACCTGGGCACACGCCTGCCATAGCAACATTTCGATTCCACTCAACACTGGTCCGCTGTGAAACTGTGCCCTATGACTGGCCCAATGACTGGCTAAGTCACTTGGCCATGGGTTGTAGGCGATGTCTAGTAGCGCTGGATAATTCTGATCTGCAGCTAGGTTGGAAATAATTTGCCTTTGCGCAGAGCTGGGAACAGTGCTGATCACGATATCCCCGGCCAACACAACGTCATTCGCGAATGTCACGGGATGAAAATCGATTCCCAGTACATCACTTTGTGCGAGAAGAAGCGCAAAGGCGGCTTCGTTACGTGCATAACAGGTAACCGTGTCCACCTCCAACTCCGCCAAAGCACTCAGCGCGCTACTCGCCGTTGCACCAGAGCCAAGAATGCTGGCAGACTTAATGGGAGCAAGTCCGGCTTGAAGAATCGTCTGTACGATTCCAAATACGTCGGTATTTTCGAGGGCCCAATCCTGCTCCACATTGCGGTAAACGGTGTTGGCACAGCCAGTTTGGGTCACGAGTTGTGATTGATTATCAATCAGTGCAAGTACTTCGCGCTTGAGTGGCATGGTGAGTGAATATCCCAATGAATTTTCACTCAATTGTGAAATGCGTTGCGCCAGCATTTCCGTGGGTGTTTCGATCGCCGTGTATTCGATGTCCAATCCAAGAGACGTATACGCCGCACGGTGAAGCACCGGTGAGAGTGAATGTGAAATCGGTGACCCAAGGACGGCAGCTTCCCATGTCATCACGCACAACTCATCGGGCATCCATAAATGCTTGATACTCAGCCTTCAATGTAAGGAATTTATCGTAGGACTTGGCAAACTTGGTTTCCCCCGTGTCGGGATTCACGGTAACGAAATACAACCATTTACCCTTCGCTGGTGAAAGAGCTGCCTCTAGCGCGGACTCTCCGGGTGAATTGATCGGGGTGGGTGGAAGTCCGGTGACTTTATAAGTGTTGTACGGCGATTCCGTGTCCATCTGATCTGCAGACAGCTGTAATTCGTCTAGCCCCAATGCATAGGACACTGTGGAATCGAACTGAAGTGGCATCTTGGCTTCCAAACGGTTATACACGACGGCTGCAACTTTTGAGAAATCTTCGGGGATGACTTCCCCCTCCAGCAGCGACGCCACCGTGAGGATCTCGTAGGGGCTGCGACCAAGCTGGGCAGCCCTAGCTTCCAGATCAATATTGGTCGCGGACTGGTTGAATCGCTGGACCAATGCGGTCAGGATCGCTTGCGCATTCTCATCACCTACGAGGTCATAGGTTGCTGGAAACATAAAACCTTCGGGTCTGTTCTCTGCCCAACTCGGTAAGGACAATGCGTCGGGATTCTCCAGGGCCTGTTGAAAATCCGTAACGGGAAGGCCTGTAGCACTCACTGAAAGTGCAACTGTCTCTCCAAGTCGAAGGCCCTCTGGCAAAACTAAACGTGATGCCGCACGTGATGCTGGATCCAGCATTAATAACAGTGCCGATTCCCCACTCATCTGCGATTTCATCGCGTATTTTCCAGGCCCAATTGTTGCGCTGTCCTCATTGCTGGCTGCAGCACTCGTAAAACTCTCAACCGATTTCACTACACCGGCCGCCTGCAGAGTATCTCCTATTTTGGTCAGGCTCTCACCCCTGTTCACCGTGATCTCGACGTTACCGGTCCCAGAGCCCACGTAATCATTACTGTCACTTCCCCCACCGAGGACCGAATAAATCCCGAAAACAAACACCAGAGCCGCAATAAGGCCCACGCCGATTACGACACGTTTACTCCAACTATTCGCATTACGTGAGGGTGGCAATTCTTCGCCACTAAGAACCTCATTCATAAATGTCACTGGTATGAGCCTTTCGCTTGGGCTAACCCATCGATATAGGTCTGTAGAAATATCGCAGCAGATGCACTATCCAATCTGCCGCGCATTTCTTTACTGTTCAAACCACTGGCACGCAGTGCTCCTGTGGCTTGAACCGTGGTTAATCTCTCATCGATGAGAATAAGTGGAATTGATGTGACCAGAGCTAGTTGCCGCGCCCATTCACGCGCATTTTCTGTCGAGACCGTGTCATGTCCCTTTAAATTACTGGGCAAACCAACCACAACTTCACATGGTTCATACTCACGAAGAAGGGCGATGGCGGCGGGTATTGATTGCTCTCCCCCAGCTATTGCATTCTGCGGTGACGCCAAGATTGCATCGATATCGCACGTTGCCACTCCGATGCGGACTGTACCCACGTCAAATGCAATCCGTCGCTGATTAACTCGGGTCATTATTGATCCGCAACCAACGCAGCCTCTACGCTTGAGATCGCTGCTGGCAGCGCCGCAGCGTTTGTGCCAGCACCTTGGGCAAAAGCATCTTTGCCACCACCTTTGCCATCAAGTTGGGTAAGCGCCAGTCGAAGTAATTCTTGGGCGGAAATACCAGACTGCACGCCAAGGTCATTGACCGCAACAACGGCAGAAACTCTTCCGTCAACGGTGAGTGTTGCGAATGCAACAGCTTTCGTAGCATTTGCGCTTCGAGAGATCGCCTGTTGGGCTAACTCTCGAAGGTTATTTGCATCGGTTCCAGCGGGTGCCGCAAAAACCCAGAGATCAACATCACCGTGACGGACCGGATCTCCCACGATACTGC
Source organism: Bifidobacterium breve (assembly GCA_945861775.1). Classification (GTDB taxonomy): domain Bacteria; phylum Actinomycetota; class Actinomycetes; order S36-B12; family S36-B12; genus UBA4592. The sequence continues at coordinate 6,492 of CAMAVT010000089.1, read as the reverse complement.
TTGCGTCTTTGAGTAAGTTTGCACGTTTATATTCAGCTATTTCCTTCTCAGCCACCTTGAGTGCGCCAATCGTTGACTCAAGTCGATCAGCGAGTTGGTCTGCCGGCACCTTGAGCATCGTGGTGAGTTTGTTAACTAAGACATGTTCATTGGCCGCAAATTGATAGGCGTCAGAACCCACCAAGGCTTCGACTCGTCTGACACCCGCACCGACAGAACCTTCTCCCACGAAGTACACCAGTCCGAGTGCGCCTGTTCGAAGAGCGTGTGTACCTCCGCACAGCTCGTGAGCCCAGTCACCAACGGAGACCACTCGGACTTCGCTCCCATATTTTTCGCCGAACAGCGCCATAGCGCCCATATCTAATGCTTGCTGCTGAGACATGAGACTCGCAGTGACCGTAAGGTCCTCAATGAGCATTGCGTTGACATACTGCTCAACATCTCGCAACACCGCCGGTGAAACAGCCTCCGGACTCGGAAAGTCGAAGCGAAAGCGCCCGGGTGAATTCTCTGAGCCCATTTGAGTAGCAGTCTCTCCCAGCCTTTCACGAAATGCACGATGAACCATGTGCGTGGCCGTGTGAGCTCGAGATATTGCCTTTCGTCGAGCAATGTCGACCGCACCGATAACTGATTCACCAACACTGCATTCGCCATCGACTACCCGACCACGGTGGAGGACAAGGCCTGGCACAGGAGTTTGCACGTCATAGATCTCGATTCGAGATTGTCCCGCGACCGAGGTGATCACACCATGATCCCCAAGTTGACCACCAGACTCCGCATAAAAGGGAGTGCGGGTCAGGATGACTTCCACGTTATCTCCAACACGTGCGGCAAGAACTGAGGTTCCATCGATTACCAGTCCCGTGATCTGAGCCTCGCTGATGCTCTCCACATACCCGGTGAATTCGGCACTTCCTCCGACCGTCAAAATTTCCTTATAGGCGGTCGTCGCAGCAAAGTCGCTTTTGCGAGCAACAGAATCCGCTTTCGCTCGATCACGCTGCTCTTTCATGAGAACCGTGAAACGGTCACGATCAACGGTTAGCCCGGCCTCAGCAGCCATTTCCATCGTTAAATCAATGGGAAAACCATAAGTGTCATGCAGTGCAAAGGCTTTTTCACCTGAGATGGTTGAACTCCCAATATTCTTCGTTTCGCTGGCGGCAGTCTCAAACAAAATATTGCCGGTAATCAGTGTTTGAGCGAAAGCGTTTTCTTCACCTGTCGCAATACTAAGAATTCGCTCACGTGAGTCATTGAGTTCGGGGTATTGGGGTGCCATCACTGCAATCGCTGATTCACTCAATGTTCGAAGGGTCGGTCCGGAAGCGCCAAGGATTCGCATATTGCGGATTACCCGTCGCATGAGGCGCCGCAACACATATCCGCGTCCTTCATTGCCTGGAATTACTCCGTCGGAGATCAAAAATATAACGGTACGTGAATGGTCAGCGACTACTCGTAGTGCAATGTCATGTTTCTCATTGGCTCCGTAGGCAGCCCCCGAAAGAGTTGAGGCTGACTCCAAAATTCCCCGAGTCGTATCAATTTCATAGATGTTGTCGACCCCTTGCAAAATTGCGGCCATGCGCTCGAGACCCATTCCCGTGTCAATACTTGCGGCAGGTAACGGGCCCAAGATGGGAAAGTCGTCCTTACCCGAGCCTTCACCTCGCTCAAATTGCATAAATACTAGATTCCACACTTCGAGGTATCGATTTTCATCGGCGATCGGACCACCTTCCGCCCCGAATTCGGGCCCGCGGTCGTAGTAAATCTCCGAGCACGGTCCACAAGGTCCGGGTACTCCCATTGACCAGTAGTTGTCATCCATGCCACGGCGCTGGATTCGCTCAGATGGGACACCTACGATGTCCCGCCAGATAGCTTCACCTTCGTCATCATCTTGATAGACCGTGACCCATAGTCGCTCAGGATCGAAACCGTAGCCACCGTCGTCAATTGCGGAAGTGAGCAGTTCCCACGCGAGCGGAATTGCTTCCTCCTTAAAGTAGTCACCGAATGAAAAATTTCCGGCCATTTGAAAAAATGAGGCGTGCCGGGTTGTTTTCCCAACTTCCTCAATGTCGAGGGTTCGAACAACTTTTTGAACACTTGTTGCGCGCAAATAGGGCGCTGGGGCCTCACCTAAGAAATACGGCTTAAACGGAACCATTCCGGCATTAACGAATAGCAATGTTGGGTCGTCAAGAAGGAGGGATGCCGAAGGAACGATTTCATGTCCACGCTCAGCGAAAAACGTGAGAAATCGGGTCCGAATTTGCGCGGAATCCATTATTTCTACTCCTTGGGTGCGATTACGGGTTTAGCGAATTGTGCGTTCTTCGGGCTCAGCAGATTGTCTAATTTTGGAAGCTTGCTCAACCACACCCGTGGCGAAAGCTCGAGCCGAGGCTCCGGCATCCATCAGTGTGAGAACTAGCCCCTTATTCATGGACTCATTCGCCAACTCTTCAAGTTTTCGGTAGGCAAGGATTCCACCGACGGCCCCCAAAGAGACCCAGACCATTCTGCGCATAGTTCAGTCTATCGATTCACCATTGCGGAGCTGCCGAAGCCGATCTGCCACCGCTCGAAGACGTTCTTCCGCACCGTGATGTGAAGGCCGGTAGTAGATCGAGTCCGATAATTGCTCAGGCATATAGGACTGCTGGGCTACACCACTAGTTTCATCGTGTGGATACACGTAACTCATTCCGTGACCCAGCTGGGATGCCCCCGGATAGTGAGAATCCCGCAAGTGCAGTGGGACACTTCCCACCCGACCGCGCTCTACATCGGACATAGCCGCGCCTATTGCGATAACGACGCTGTTGGATTTAGGCGCAAGTGTGGCCTCCAATGTGGCGTGCGCCAGAATAATTTGCGCCTCGGGCATTCCGACCAGTTGCACAGACTGTGCGGCAGCAACTGCCGCTAATAACACTTGGGATGCCGCCAATCCAATATCTTCACTTGCCAAGATCATTAGCCGTCTCGCGATGAAACGCGGATCTTCGCCTGCGTGCAGCATTCGAGCGAGATAGTGCAGAGCCGCATCAGGATCACTCCCCCGGACACTTTTGATGAATGCGCTGATGACGTCGTAGTGGGTATCACCGTCTTTGTCATAGTTAATCGCAACAACATTTATTGCATTTTCAACATCTTCGACAGAGATCTCGTGACTACCCTTTGCCAATGTTGCATTTGCTGCCGCCTCAAGTGCTGTCAAAGCCCTACGAGCATCACCACTACTTGCATCAATGAGCGCCTTCATTGCAGCGTCGGTGGCCGTGAGACTTGAGCCTAGGCCTCGCTCGCTCTTCATGGCTCGATTGAGAACTGTTCGAAGTGAAACCTGATCAAGGAGTTCCAACTTCACCACAACACTTCTCGAGAGCAGCGGAGAAACCACCGAGAAGCTCGGGTTCTCCGTTGTCGCAGCAACGAGGGTTACCCATCCATTTTCAACAGCTGGAAGTAAAGCGTCCTGTTGGGCTTTATTGAATCGATGAACTTCGTCAATAAAGAGAACCGTCTCGGCTCCGTACAGGCTTGAATCCTCGCGAGCCTTCTCAATAACTTCACGGACATCGCGTACCCCCGCGCTGACTGCCGATAGTTCACGAAATTTGCGACCCGTTTGAGCGGATATCAGCGTCGCGATTGTGGTCTTCCCACTTCCTGGTGGCCCCCACAAAATGATTGACACCGAACCTGCGCCAGTGAGCAGTCGCTGTAGTGGACTCCCTAACTTGAGTGCCCGCTCTTGTCCAACTAACTCTTCAAAACTCTGTGGTCGCATTCGAAGCGCCAGTGGCCCTACCGAACCCTGCTCAAATAAACTCACGACTCAACAATAAGGCGTTGAATTGCAGGATTACGCCTCTACGTGCGCTTTTTCCTCTTGCTCATTCTTTTTTGGCTTTGCGTCGATGCCTGCTTCCCTACGCTGGGCAACCGTGATTTGGGTTGGTGCACCTGTCAATGGGTCCTGCCCGCCACCCGTCTTCGGGAATGCGATCACGTCTCGCAACGAATTGGCTCCGGCAAGCAGCATGCAGATTCGATCCCAACCAAACGCGATGCCGCCGTGAGGCGGTGGACCGAAGGCAAATGCCTCGAGGAGGAAACCAAACTTTTCATTGGCTTCGGTTTCATCAAGTCCCAAAATTCGGAAAACTTGGTTTTGGATATCACCCTGGTGGATACGAATTGAACCTCCGCCGATTTCATTACCATTACACACCAAGTCGTACGCCCAAGCGAGTGCTTCGCCGGGTGATTCGGTGAATTTATTGAGCCACTCACCATTTGGTGAGGTGAACGGATGGTGCACCGCTGTCCACACCCAGTTGCCAGCGTCGTCTTGGACTTCCTCGAACATTGGCGCGTCAACAATCCAAACAAAACTCCACACGCTCTTATCGATGAGGTTAAGACGCTCAGCGACTTCGTTGCGAACGGCGCCAAGTAACGCACGTGCATCGGTTGCCCGACCGGCTGCGAAAAAGATGCAGTCCCCGATCTGTGCTCCACTGGCAGCGACCAAACCCTCACGCTCCTGATCGCTAAGATTCTTTGCGACCGGCCCACCAAGTCCATCTTCACTAACCGTTACGTAGGCCAAGCCCTTTGCGCCACGTTGTTTGGCCCACTCTTGCCAAGCGTCAAAAGCACGGCGCGGTTGATCTGCACCCCCAGGCATGATGACTGCGCCAACGTGCTCTGCTTGGAACACTCGAAATGGTGTCTGCTCAAAATATGAAGTGAGATCAACGAGTTCAAGACCAAAGCGAAGATCGGGCTTGTCACTTCCAAATCTACGCATAGATTCGTGATATGTCATTTGGGCAATGTCACCGATCGTGTAATTCAAGATCTCCTGCCACACAGAACGAATGACCTGTTCCCCAACAGCCATAACGTCATCTTGATCAACGAAACTCATCTCGATATCAAGTTGGGTGAACTCCGGTTGGCGATCTGCTCGGAAGTCTTCGTCTCGGTAGCAACGGGCGATTTGAAAGTATTTTTCCATCCCAGCGACCATCAGTAGTTGCTTGAACAATTGAGGTGATTGGGGAAGTGCGTACCAATTCCCAGGTTGCAGTCGGACTGGGACCAAGAAATCCCGCGCACCTTCAGGGGTTGAGCGAGTGAGGGTGGGCGTTTCGATCTCAATAAAGTCGTCATCGATCAGGACACTGCGAGCGATATGGCTCACTTTCGATCGCATACGCAAGATGTCTCCTGCGCTTTTACGTCGCAGATCTAGGTACCGGTGACGTAAACGAACTTCGTCATTGACCGTTATGCGGTCATCAATCGGGAATGGTAGCGGAGCAGACTTTGAAAGGACTTCAAGCTTGGTGGTGATTAATTCGATGTCACCGGAAGCCAACTCTGGGTTGGCGTTTCCTTCGGGTCGCTCTTCAATGGTGCCCGTGACCGCAATGCAATATTCATCACGTAAGTCATGTGCCATGGATGTGTCGCGGACAACGACCTGGGCAACCCCCGTTGAGTCTCGAACATCGATGAAGGCAACCCCACCGTGGTCCCGTCGACTGGCGATCCATCCAGCTAACGTCACTTCGCGTCCGATATCTGCGCGAGTTAACGCACCTGCTTGAGCCGTGCGAATCACGATTAGTCCTCTTCCTTAGTTTTGGGATCTAGATTCTGTAGGGTTTTGCGTATTGCGGAAATCAGAGTTTTCGGTTCACTGGAGAGTGATTGTTGTTCACCGCTCACCATATTTTTGACAACAACACTCGTTGAAGCCAACTCATCAGGTCCAAGGATTACTGCTAGTGGTGCATTCGTGCTATTCGCCGCTTTCATAGCGCTTTTGATACTCCGATTGTCCACGCACACATCTGCAGCGATGCCAGCCGCTCTCAGTGCCACAAGCAATGACACTGACGGCTCACGACTTTGCTCCCCAATCGGAATGACGAAAACGTCTATGATCCGCTGGCGAAATGGGGTCAACCCTTCAGCTTCACAAGCGAGCAGCGTTCGATCAACGCCCAGCCCAAATCCAATCCCGGAAAGTTCACTCCCGCCAAGTTCTGCCATAAGTCCGTCGTAGCGACCGCCACCACCAATCCCAGACTGCGCTCCGAGTCCGGGGTGAATAAATTCGAATGTTGTTCGTGTGTAGTAGTCCAGTCCACGAACCATCCGTGGCGCTTCATGCCACTGTTCGCCGAAAGTCCGAAGGATTTCGCGCACCTGGTCATAGTGCTCTTGGCATTGGTTACACAGCCAATCAATCATTAGTGGAGCCTGAATCAATTGCGATGACACGATTTCTCGCTTGTCATCAAGAACACGCAATGGATTGAGATCTGCCCTGTCCCTAGTCTCCTGATCAAGATCACAGGTGGAAAGGAACTCTTGAAGTTTTAGTCGGTAAGCAGGGCGACACTGCGAACAACCCAATGAAGTCAGATCAAGATGGAAGTTCTTTAA
>CAMAVT010000088.1 GCA_945861775.1 Bifidobacterium breve | reverse complement strand
GAAATGGCATGCAAGCAATCCCCGACCAAATATTTAATGCGCTACCTGCAGGGACGGTTCGGTTCAACTCTAAAGTCTCAGCTGTCTCGACCGATTGCGTTCGAGTTGGGAGTGAAGTTATCAATGCTCGAGCTGTCATTCTTGCGACAGATTCAAAATCGGCTCATGAACTTAGCGGCGTAAGTGCTCCCACCTGGAATTCGGTGACAACCTGGTACCACCTCGCTCCACTGGGGACCCTCGACGAGGGCAAGCCCGTAATCGTTGTTAATGGCGGTGCTGCGGGACCAATTACCAACAGTGTCGTTCTCACCAACGCCGTGCCTAGCTATGCACCTGGCGCGCAATTAATTTCAACCTCCGCTTTGGGAATTCACGAAAAAAACCTGGACCTCTCTCGCCCACTCAGCACCATGCACGACACCGACGCATCGAAGTGGGAATTAGTTGGTCACTACCCGATTCCACACGCCCTTCCCGCTATGACTCCCCCGCACGCGTTCAGTTCGCCGCCGGAGCAAGATGGAATCTTCCTCGCTGGCGACTATCGAACCAGCTCAAGTATTCAAGGTGCAATGGTCAGCGGGCGACGAGCCGCCGACTCCGTACTAGACCGAATATTCGGGCGAGGAGCGTGGCATGCTTGAAATTGAACACCTTGGAATAAATGTTGACTACCAGCAAGCGTGGGATTACCAAAAGCAGGTTCATGCCGAAGTAGTTTCTGGTGTGAGAGGCGACACGATCCTGCTGCTTGAACACGCCAGTGTTTATACGGCGGGTAAACGCACTGAGATTTCCGAACGTCCAATAACAGGTGCTCCTGTTGTAGATGTTGACCGAGGCGGAAAAATCACCTGGCATGGACCCGGTCAAATAGTGGGGTACCCGATTATTCGACTTGCTGACCCCATTGATGTTGTGGCCCATGTCCGTCGGATCGAAGAAATGTTGATGCGCGTGTGTCGTGAATTTTCCGTAGAAACAGAGCAGGTTGAAGGGCGCAGCGGCGTGTGGGTTACCAATCCAATGCCTGCCCGGAAAATCGCCGCAATCGGCATTCGGGTCTCTCAGAAAGTCACCATGCACGGATTCGCTCTGAATTGCGATAACTCACTCGAAGCTTTCAATACAATTGTTCCTTGTGGACTCGTTGATGCAACCGTGACCACAATTAGTCAGGAATTAGGGCGTGAAGTGACACCTAGTACGGTGTTACCAGTCTTGCAAGCACATCTCGGCGAACTTGTACCCATTGGAGGAAAGATCCCATGACATTAGATTCCGTGTTCACTGGAACGAATGGCGAGGGCCGTAAGTTACTCCGCATAGAGGCGCGCAATTCCGCTGTCCCCATCGAGAAAAAACCGTCATGGATTCGCACCACCATGAAAACTGGACCCCAGTACACCGAGATACGCAACATGGTCGCGAGTGAAGGACTGCATACCGTGTGCCAGGAAGCGGGATGTCCAAATATTTACGAATGCTGGGAAGACCGCGAAGCCACTTTCCTCATCGGCGGTGAACAGTGCACTCGGCGTTGTGATTTCTGCCAAATTGATACAGGTAAACCTGATCCCCTCGACCTTGACGAGCCCCGACGAGTCGCCGAGTCGGTTCAAAAAATGGCACTTCGGTATGCAACGGTTACGGGTGTCGCACGTGATGACCTACCCGATGAAGGCTCTTGGCTATACGCCGAAACGATCCGTCAAATCAAACTCTTCAATCCTGACACCGGCGTTGAAGTTTTGATCCCAGATTTCTCCGCCAACCCTGAATTGCTCGCTGTCGTGTTCGCCACTCGACCCGAAGTTTTGGCGCACAATGTTGAGACCGTCCCCCGAATCTTTAAGTCAATCCGTCCCGCATTTCGCTACGACCGAAGCTTGAACGTGATTACTCAGGCTCGCGATGCTGGACTGGTCACGAAAAGCAATTTGATCCTTGGAATGGGCGAAGAGGAGGCCGAGATTGACCAGGCGCTCGTTGACCTACACGAGGCCGGCTGCGATTTGATCACGATCACCCAATACTTGCGGCCATCAAAGCGACACCACCCGGTCACCCGCTGGGCGCCCCCGGAGGAGTTCGTGAGTTGGGAAAAGCGTGCCTATGAAATTGGTTTCGCTGGAGTGATGAGTGGTCCCCTCGTTCGCTCAAGTTACCGTGCGGGTCGGCTTTATGCGCAGGCTATTGAAAAACGAGGATCCGCCCATTCATGAGTCCACACGTTGCAGCCCTGCACATTTGGTCACCCGATCTCGAGATGCCAACACCCGTTAAATCGATCAACCTAGAGTTTTCCGGAATTCCCGGAGATCGGCATTTTGGTAGCACGATGCTCTCGGGTGCACGCGAGAAGCATGCATTTGCTCGTGGAACAGAAATCAGCAATTACCGACAAATTTCAATTGTTGATCAAGCCGAGCTCGCGAGAATTGCTGCGAACTTGGGGATAGATCACCTCGCTGCAGGAACGATCGCCGACAATATTTGCACTGAAGGCCTCCCCGATCTCACGGCATTGGCGCTAATGTCGAGGTTGGTGTTTCCCAGTGGGGCAACCATCATGACCGGTGGGGCCAATGCCCCATGCACAATCGCTGGAGCCATGGTTGAGTCGGTTTACGGCAGCGCCGCACAACGTTTTCCCAAGGCTGCTCTGCACCTGCGTGGAATCACCGGCTGGGTGGAACGACCCGGTGTAATCAATACCGGGGACCCCATCACGGTGGTCACCCTTAATTAGGTACGAACTGGCATTGCCATAGGGTGAACCCGTGGCTAAAGGCAAATTACGTCAGGGACTTTCATCGATAATCCAAAACTGGAAAATGACCCAAAAATCATTTCCATTTCTGTGGGCTGAATCACTTGGTTTCTTCCTACTCGGCTTAATCGTCGCAGCGGTACCCGTGTGGATCCTGGTTAACCCAGTCACCTCGCTTCTTATTGGAATCCCGATTGGTCTATTGGCAGCCACCTACTGGTTTAGTCGCCGAGCCATGGCCGCGGCCTACTCGTCAATTGAAGGCCAACCAGGAGCGGCGGCCGCGGTAGTGCAGAGCATTCGCGGAAATAAGTGGCCGATGACTCCGGCTGTCGCGGTCAACAAAAACCAGGACATGATCTCTCGGGTAATCGGACGTCCCGGAGTAATTCTTATTTCCGAAGGTCCTGCATCTCGAGTCGGAATTTTGCTGGCCAATGAGCGCAAAAAGACCGCCCGCTGGGTGCCGGATATTCCCATCTATGAAATTCAAGTTGGCGTTGAAGCAGATCAAGTCTCCCTACGCAAACTGCAAAAGACGCTAGCTAAATTGCCACGTAACCTGGCGGGAGGGGAAGTCACCGAAGTTCGCCGCCGCCTTGATGCACTTGGAAACGCTGCTAATGCGCTACCCATCCCTAAAGGCCCAATGCCAACGAGTGCCCGTTCAGTTCGCCGACCGCGCTAGCCCTGCTCGCTACTTAACTACTCGAATAACTCGCGAACCAACAATTCGATCATGGAGCCCACGTCCATCTGAGTCCATGACTAATGCCGGGATAACAAGAATAATTAGCAGGGTCCGCAGCATGATTCTCCACAGCGAAAGCCGACCACCGTTAAGGTCAACAACGCGCATGGACAACAATTTTTGGCCGAATGAACAGCCAATTAAAAACGTGAACAACACAATTTCTACATAGAAAATGGCTGTATTTGCCAGCATTGATTCTGGCGTACCGTATGCAAATTCTCGGAACACAAGTACCGCAATGCCAAGACTGGCAAACCAATCAATTGCAAGTGCACCTAACCGGCGCCCGACACTGGCATACGATTTTTCGCCAGAGACAAGGTCAGGCTGCGAGCTCACGTAATGTCACGCTTGTTGGTGACAATCGCAGCCGCGATTGCGAAAACAATTGTGTAACCGACCAGCAGCAACACTCCGATGGGAACATCCAATAAATCAGATGCACTTGATTCAGGGCCTCCGCTTCCCGTCTGCAGGATTGAATTAAGGGCGTTCCCCGGCAACCACTTGCCCACCGACAGGAAGAAAAGTGAAATTAATGGCTCGAGAACGAACGTGAAAACCAAAGCAATAATGATTGCGGCCACTTGACTGGTGATCAGTGAACCAATAGCCACACCCAAGATTGCGTAGAGAACAAGGCCGAGCAGCGTACCGCCCAAGATCTCAAAGGCTGCGCTCCATTCAAATGGCGCCGAGTCTTGGGTGCCCAATAACAGCATTGTGGTGATCGCAGCGATAAACCAAAGAATCAACGAAATCGCCAAAGCAAGGATCGCAAAAGTCACCATTTTTGCCGCTATTACTCGCCATCGAACCGGGGTGGTCAAAAAGGTCGAGGTAATCGTTTGATTTCGGTATTCACCCGACATCGCGACAATTCCCAAGATGAGAAGGAAAACACTGGCACTTCCTGCGGAAGCAATGATTATCTTGATAAATGCAGGGTCCATAAGGCGATTGATGTCTTCAAAGCCAGGTGGCGAGAGAAATACCAACAAAAAGATCTGTAACTGCATGAACCCCAGTGCTGCTAAGGACAAGATGAGAAGCAACTTGGTGGAAAACACTTTCCGGAATTCAGAGCGGATCAGAGCAATCATTCTGGGCCGCCTTTCCCGTTAACGGATTGATTCGTGGGAGATTCCTCCGCGGTGAGTCCCAAGAAAAGCTGCTCAAGGTCAGCGGATTTCGAGGAGAGTTCATGTAACTCGAGAGATTGCTCGAAGGCAGCCCGACCCACCGCTTCGATAGAGGCTCCCGTAATCACTGTTTCACCGCCTGCAACGGCTCGACTCGTCCACTCGCTGGAAAGAACCAGTTGATCAATATTCGGTCCGCGGACCACTACTTCAGCCGGTCCACCCTCGGTGAGGGCATGCAGTGAACCTTGATAAACAAGTGAACCGGATCGAATAATGATTACGTCATCGACGGTCTGCTGAACCTCGGAAAGGACGTGAGAGGAAACAAGAACACTGACCCCTTTGCTCGCTTGGTGGCGAAGAAAGGTTCGAAGCCACGAGATTCCTTCTGGGTCAAGGCCATTTGCCGGTTCATCGAGAATGAGAACTTTCGGGTCCCCGAGTAAGGCAACGGCGAGGGCCAAACGCTGCCGCATCCCCAGTGAATAGCCACCTACTTTTCGGTCGGCCGCTGCGGTGAGACCCACGGTCTCTAAAACTTCACTTACGCGGGTATCAGTGATTTTTGCGGCGCTGGCGATCATTCGCAGATGGTTTCGGGCGGTGCGGGCCGGGTGCGCGCCACTGGCCTCGAGCGAGGCGCCCACCACCGTGATGGGATTCTCAATCTCACGGTAGGTAACCCCGTCAATTGTGGCTTTACCTTCGGTTTGAGCGACCAACCCCAGCAGGCACCGAAGGGTTGTGGTCTTGCCGGCCCCATTAGGTCCGAGAAACCCGGTCACCTTGCCAGGAGCGGCTGAAAAGCTCAAATCCGCCACCGCGGTAACTCCGGAACCGAATCTTTTGGTCAAATGCTCCACCACAATGCTCATGTCCCCAGTCTAAACCCCTTATCCCACCATGATTGACAGAAATCGACCCAGCGTCTAGCCACTTTCGTTAACACGATGGAAACAGTCGGGATACTTCGGCGACACCGGCCCCCCATAGGCTGAGCACTGTTGAACTTCCCAGAACCACTTCACATATCGATATTGGCCCCTACAGGAGGTAGGCATGTTCACAAATAGTTCAGAAGTCCTGGATTTCATTAAGAAGGAAAACGTTCAGTTCATTGACGTTCGCTTCATGGATTTACCCGGTGTAATGCAGCACTTCAATGTGCCAGCGGGTTCTTTCACCCAGGACGCTTTCGACGAAGGCATGATGTTCGACGGTTCCTCAATCCGCGGTTTCCAGGCAATCCATGAGTCGGACATGAAACTCGTTCCCGACCCCACCACCGCCTACCTTGACCCGTTCCGTCCTGCCAAAACCCTGATCATGAACTTTTCAATTCTGGACCCATTCACCGACGAACCATATTCGCGTGACCCTCGCAACGTTGCTTCTCGTGCTGAGGCGTATTTGAAGTCAACTGGAATCGCGGACACGGTCTATTTCGGCGCGGAAGCCGAGTTTTACGTTTTTGACGACGTCCGGTTTGAAACCAATCAGCACTCTGGCTACTACTACATCGATTCCGTTGAAGGCGCATGGAACACCGGCCGCGTCGAAGAGGGCGGCAACCGTGGCTACAAGACCCGGTACAAGGGTGGCTACTTCCCAGTCCCACCGGTTGACCATTTCGCTGACATCCGTGACGACATGGTGCTCAAGTTGGAGCAGGTGGGGCTCAAGGTTGAGCGTTCACACCATGAAGTTGGTACCGCCGGGCAAAGCGAGATCAACTACATGTTCGCCAGCCTTCGTAATTCAGCCGATGACCTGATGAAGTTCAAGTACGTTGTCAAAAACGTTGCTTGGGCCCATGGCAAGACGGCAACTTTCATGCCGAAACCACTTTTCGGTGACAACGGTTCGGGAATGCACTGTCACCAATCACTCTGGCTTGATGGCAAACCCCTTTTCTACGACGAAAGCGGTTACGGCGGTCTGTCCGACATCGCTCGTTGGTACATCGGTGGACTGTTGCACCACGCTCCATCACTTCTGGGGTTCACCAACCCAACCGTGAACAGTTACCACCGTTTGGTTCCCGGGTACGAAGCACCGGTGAACTTGGTCTACTCGGCACGCAACCGTTCCGCTTGTATCCGTATCCCGGTTACTGGTGTTTCGCCGAAAGCCAAGCGAATTGAGTTCCGGGTTCCCGATCCCTCAAGTAACCCGTACTTGGCGTTTGCCGCCCAACTCATGGCCGGACTTGATGGAATCAAAAACAAGATCGAACCGATGGCCCCGATTGATAAGGATCTCTACGAACTGCCCCCCGAAGAATTGGCGAACATTCCACAGCTGCCAGCTTCATTGGACAAAGCTCTCGAAGCGCTCGAAGCAGACAACGAGTACTTGCAGGCCGGTGGGGTTTTCCCAGCAGATCTCATTGAGACCTGGATCAACTACAAGCGCACCAACGAAATCGATCCCATTCGTTTGCGTCCACATCCACATGAGTTCGAGCTGTATTACGACATCTAAGAAACGCTATAAGTTAAGGCTAATTGAGGAAATACCCTCTGACCTGCGGGAGCGCAGTGTCAGGGGGTATTTTCGTTTATCCGCTCGCTACTTGCCTTCGCGCACTAAGCCTTACCGTAGAAAACCCGCTCGGTAACTCCTCGCGCCCTGCGCGTTGCCCGAAGGTAATCCTGTTCGAGTTGTCCAACTCGCGAACGCGAATATCCCATCAAATAAGCGATTGCGGCAAGGTCGGTTATGTCGATGGGCAGTACGTCACTTGGCTTGCCTTTGACAAGCACGATGGCATTGCGCACCTCACTGGCGAGTGTCCAAGCTTCTGCCAGGATCACCGAGTCACTGTTTGTCAGTACACCTGCCTGTTCAGCAGCGGCGATTGCCTTCAATGTTTCGGTTGTCTGCAATTCGGGAAATTCGTTCCCGTGATTTAACTGCAGTAACTGAATTGTCCACTCAACGTCACTTAACCCGCCCCGTCCTAGCTTGATGTGACGGTTCGGATCAATTCCCCGCGGAAGTCGCTCAGTCTCCATTCGGGCTTTGAGTTTGCGCATCTCTAATAAAGCACTGGCGCTTAATCCACCAATGGGATATCTCACCGGGGCAATGAGTTGTTCAAATCGAGCCCCCAGTTCTGCATCACCAGCCACCGTTCGTGCGCGAAGTAACGCTTGAGCCTCCCATGGTGAGGACCACTTTTCATAGTAGGCAGCGAAAGAATCCAAGGATCTAACAAGGGGTCCGTTCTTACCCTCGGGGCGCAAATCAGTGTCGATTTCCATTGGCGGTTCATCTGCCGGTGCACTAAGAAGGTTTCGCATCTGATTGACCTGGGCAAATGCATTCTTTGCAGCCCCTTCAGGGTCTGCACCGGCAACCGGCTCATAGACAAACATAATGTCCGCGTCACTGCCAAAACCGAGTTCGTTGCCACCAAATCGACCCATGGCTACCACCGCAACGTGAACACGTGAATCCACGTCCGCATGAGCACCAACGCTTGAGAGCGCTCCCCCGATCGTGACTTCTGCAACCTCTGTGAGTGAGCGACCAACTGTGCTGATGTCGGTCAACCGCAATGCGTCCGCGGAACTGATCCGGAAAAGTTCACGTCGCCTTATTGCTCTCAATAAGGCGACGGCGCGCTCGGGATCCTCATATCGTTTAATGATCGAGTCGATTTCCGGTCCAAGAACCGGCACAACCAAGTCCCCGTTGTGGGCCAGCATCGACATGGATTCGGGTGCTTTTCGGATCAGATCCGTGACGTACTTACTCGAAGCCAACAGAATCGCCAAACGTTCCGCGACGAGTGAGTCATCACGCAATAGGCGCAGGTACCAGTGACTCGTTCCCACCTGATCACTTACCGCACGAAATGCACTCAGCCCTGTGTCGGGAAATGGGGCCTGGGCGAACCAAGACAACATGACCGGCAGCAAAGTTCGTTGAATATTTGCCCGACGGCTCACTCCACTACTCAACGCCTCAATGTTACGCATTGCGCCGACTGGATCGAGAAAACCAAGTGCCCGAAGTCGATCGGCTGCCGCTGCACTACTGAGGCGAGCCTGAGAAGCATCCAATCCGGCGATGGCATTCAATAGCGGACGGTAGAACAACTTTTCGTGGATACGACGCACTTCAGTTCGATTGCGTCCCCACTGTTCGAGGAGTGTTGTGCCTGGGTCACTGGTGATCCCCATGCTGCGGGCAATCACCCGTAGTTCGTCGGGATCTGTTGGCATGGTGTGGGTTCGGCGCAAGTGACGCAATTGGATTCGGTGTTCCAGCGTACGCAGGAAACGATATGACTGTTCAAGTTTGGTCGCTTCATCACGACCGACATACCCCCACATTGCTAGTGCGCGAAGGGCATCGATCGTGTTACTACTTCGAATGAGAACGTCGCTGCGCCCATGTACAAGTTGCAGAAGTTGGACGGAAAACTCAATATCTCGTAACCCACCAGGACCTAATTTGATTTCACGATCCGCAACTTCTGCATCAACATGCTCCTCGACTCGACGACGCATTGTTTGAACATCGCTGACAAACCCTTCTCGGTCAGCAGCCGCCCAAATGAATGGCTGGACTCCGTATATGTACTGCTCGCCCACAATAGGATCACCGGCGACAAATCGGGCTTTGAGGAGTGCTTGAAACTCCCAGGTACTGGCCCAGCGTTCGTAGTAGCCGATGTGAGACTCAACCGTGCGAACGAGGGCTCCCTGTTTCCCCTCCGGCCGTAGGGCTGCATCGACCTCCCAGATTGAACCTTCAGCCGTGCTGGCTCCGCAGGCCCGCATCAATCCACGGGCAATCTGAGTTGCGTCGTAGATCGAGTCACTGTTATCCGTTGCGAAAATGACATCGACATCGGAAATGTAGTTCAGTTCCCGACCACCTGTTTTTCCCATCGCAATGACGGCAATCGGGGTGCGAGGCTCCGTGACACCGACGCGACCGATTGCCAGTCCAGCATTGAGAGTTGCATCCGCTAAATCTGAGAGCCATCCAGCAATCACTTCCATGGGGTAGATCCCCGTGAGATCACGCACTGCGATTGCCATCAATTCCGAAAAGTAGGCGACACGCAATCGGTCAAGAATTAGTTCCTCCGACGATTCGGCAATTGGAATTACTTCCCGTGGATCTGCGCCAACGCTCAGGAGGAGTCGATTCTTTATCCCTTGTGGAGGTTGCGCCAAGGCC
>CAMAVT010000087.1 GCA_945861775.1 Bifidobacterium breve | reverse complement strand
TGGTTCGAGTGGCGAATGTCCAAACCAAGTGCTGCAAGGCGCGTTACCCCAACTCATAGCTCGTGCTAGTTCGGGTACTTTGGCCTGTCGTGAAAATTGACGCGCACTTCGAGAAAGTCCTACGGCAGCGGGAGTTTGTGGGAAATCCCAACAATTTATTGCATTGAATGCAGAGAGTGAATTACTGGCGAACTTAGTTGGTGCAGTTTGGTCATTGGCGTAGTAGGACAACTCCTGGAGTTGGGTTCCGTTTCCGGCCCTCGCTTCATTTAACGCGTCATGTAATTCAGGCCAAAATGACGTGCTGTACATAGACAAAAAGATCGCGGTATTTGCTTCGCTTTGAGTCAGGGTTTGGGACCCTTCTGTTTTCATTTCGGTTCTATCGAGTGCGCGAAGAAGCCGATTCATTATGGTGATGGAGCCAGGGTATTGCTGACTGAAACGACCTATTGCCTTTTGAAACCCGTCCGATTGGCCATGTGACAACTCCATTGCGTCAAGGGATGGGTCAACAGCACCATCGAGAACCATGCGACCCACTCTGTCTGGGAAAAGTTCGGCGTAGCGGGTTCCCAACGAAGTGCCATATGAAAATCCAAGCCAATTGAGTTTTTCGCTACCCAATGTTGCCCGAATAATGTCTATATCCCGAACCGTGTTGTCGGTGCCGATATGTCCGACGAGCCCCGGCGAAAGCCGTTGGCACGCGGGAGAAATCTCGGCAGCGGCAGACATGTAATTGCTTACTTCAGCAGCAGTGTCTGGGGTTGAATCAGTTCTTAACCACTTATTTGCGCTAACGCCTGTGAAGCATTTTACGGGAGCGGAAACACCTGTCCCTCGTGGATCAAAACCCACCGGCGTGAACGCTTCGCTCACCGCGGGATCCAGGGAAGCTGCGATACTTTGAGCGAATGTGGCTCCCTCTGCTCCAGGGCCACCAGGGTTCATGATTAACGGGGGTAAACCAGGGGATCCGATCCGTCGGATCGACAAGGCAATAGTTGCTCCATCCGGTTGCCCGTAATCCAACGGCACGGTTACGAGTGCACAAGATGCTTTGCCACATTTCGTCCACTTCAGTGTTTGAGCGTAGAAAGAGTCCAGCCGGTCCGATTTCTCGGCACTAGCCGGGGCAATTGTGGGAAGCATGAGAAGGGAAGCACCGACAAGAACCGCCAAAGAACCGCGAAGGTTGCGGTGAAAGTTACCCACGCTGGCTCCTTGTCCTCCGTTGTCCCGTGGCCTACCTGACTTAGCCGAATTATCCCCCACATGGCAGGCTAGGCGCTCACGCACCGGGAAAGGCTCATTATGAGTGGCAACGCCACCTTTACGTATTCAGATACCGCGATCCTTGCGGTAACTGCGGCTATCGCTCCCATTGTTGTGACCAGCGACGAAATTGATGCGCAATTATTGGATACCTACGATCGAGTTGGTTTGCGACCGGGCATGTTGGAAAATCTTGCCGGTGTCAAAGAGCGCCGATGGTGGGCGCCCGATGTCTCATTTGCCGACGCTGCCTCTATGGCGGGAGCAAAAGCCCTCGCTGAGGCTGGAGTAAATCCAGAGTCTGTAGGTCTGCTCATTGATACTTCCGTGTGCCGGGAACGTCTTGAGCCATCGGCCTCCGTTGATATTCACCAGCAACTTGGACTTTCTTCATCGTGCTTGAACTTTGATCTCAGTAATGCGTGCTTGGGCTTCATCAATGGGATGCAGGTCGCCTCCATGATGATTGACTCCGGGCAAATTGAATACGCACTTGTTGTTGATGGTGAAGGAAGTCGCAGAACGCAAGAGGCAACCATTGCCAGATTGTCGCGTAATGACTCAACCAAACAAGATGTTCTGGACCAATTCGCCACCATGACGTTGGGCTCCGGTGGAGCAGCCATGGTTCTGGGCAAAGCTTCCGTGCATGGGGGTCATCGTTTCCGCGGAGGGGTGAGTCGCGCTGCAACGCAACACAATCAACTGTGCATGGGCGATCTTGACTCAATGCGGACAGATAGCCGCGGATTACTTGAAGCAGGAGTGGCTCTGGCTAAAGCCACGTGGGACGACGCACAGTCTCAATTTAGTTGGTCCGATCTGGATATGTACATCTTGCATCAGGTTTCCAAAGCCCATAATTCAGCGATTATTTCTGCGCTGGGAATTGATTCCTCGAAAGTCCCCACTACTTTTCCACTGCAGGGAAACATTGGCCCTGCTTCAGTCCCATTCACATTGGCGCAGTCAGTTGATGACTTACAAACGGGTGATCGGATCGCGTGCATGGGAATCGGTTCAGGACTTAACGCGGCTGTTATTGAGATTGACTGGTAGGAGTGAGCCGACCCGCTCAGCTGCCCCCTCCGCACGTGCAGGGGCTGGACCCCAGTTGGTCCAGGATCGTCACGTTCACCGACCACGATGGAATTTCACGTGGCATGCACATCCTGGACACGGGAGCCGGCCCGGAAAATGAATTGACTCTGGTGTGCGTCCATGGAAACCCCACTTGGTCCTATCTGTGGCGCAATTTTTTGGCACAGGCCCCGTCCAATGTTCGAGTCATCGCCCTTGATCACTTAGGCATGGGTTATTCCGAAAAACTCGACACCGAGCGGGTGTTGGAGCAAAGAGTGGACGACCTCACTCGTTTAATTGCCGCATTGGAGATCACAACACCCATCATGTCCTTGGCACATGACTGGGGAGGGCCCATTTCATTAGGTTGGGTTGAGCGTGAAATTGCCTCGGGAGACCATGAAATCTCTGGAGTGATCTTGCTCAACACGGCAGTGCACCAGCCAGAAAAGTTCAATAATCCGACGATAATTCGACTTGCGCGAGCTCGGGGTTTACTCGCCCCAATCACCGAATACACCCAGGGATTTGTTTTCGGAACAAGGGTTTTGAGTGGATCAAAGATGTCACGCGAGGTTGCTGCTGGTTTTCGGGAACCGTATCGCAATCGCGAATCGCGCAAGGCCATCCACGGATTTGTGGCCGATATCCCGTTTGAAGTAAATCATGTGAGCCGGGCACCACTGGATCAAATCGCTCTGAAACTTAATCTGCTCTCGCAGATACCGGTACTCATGTGTTGGGGCCCCAATGACCCGGTCTTTTCAGATCTCTACCTTCGAGATTTGAAATCGCGAATTCCCCATGCAGAGGTTCATAGATATGAAGGCGCTTCTCACTTGGTGAGTGAGGACACACCTGCCTTAGTGAGTGATGTGTTCAGTTGGATTGCCTCACCCAACAGTTCAGAACCGAATCGATCAAGTGATACCGATACTTCACTGGTTGACTTTGGTGCACGAATGAGTGAACAAGCAATTATTCGTCCCAACGCGGTGGGACTGACTGCGATGAACGAGCATCTCTCGGTAACGTGGCGTGAACTTCAATCTCAAACTGAATTCTCGATGCGCTACCTTTCGCGCGAAGGCGTCACGGCCGGTGATCGAGTGGCATTCCTTGTTCCGCCAGGACCATCATTAATTCCTTTGATATACGCCACGTGGAATCTTGGTGCTGCAGTGGTACTCGCAGACTCAGGGCTGGGATTACGAGGGATGTTCCGTGCACTTCGCGGTGCTCACATTGATCACGTTGTGGGGATACCGCGCGCATGGCCGCTCATGCGGAGTTTGCAAATTCCGGGAGCCCGAATAAGTACGAAAAACATGGATCAGGCCAGTGATCGCGGAACTCCGAACCCACTACCTGCAGAAGCGAAACAGCATGCGTTCCCAGCGAGTCATTTGGGCGCGGTTGTTTTTACTTCAGGATCAACCGGTCCCGCGAAAGGCGTGCAGTATTCGCGCGGACATATTGCGCTCACAGTTACTGCTTTGCAATCGCAGTATTCAATTCAATCCGACGACGTCATCATCGCGGCCTTTGCACCATGGGCAGTGTTTGGTCCCGCATTAGGAATTGCGTCGGTATTGCCAGACATGAATCCTGGGAAACCCAGTTCGTTGACCTATCGCGCACTCAATGAAAGCGTGGTTCGTGCAGGTGGGACGTTGCTGTGGGCCTCTCCAGCGGCGTTAACCAACGTGGTAGATACCGTCCCCAAATTTGAAAATGCTGATTGGAGCGGTATTCGATTGATATTGAGTGCCGGAGCGCCGGTACCCAAATCGTTGCTGAAAAAATTGGCGCGCATGATCCCGAACGCTTCGATTAGGACTCCCTATGGCATGACCGAAGCATTGCCCTTGAGTGAAATTTCACTTGATGAGATTCTCAATTCGCTCGAAGACCAAGGGGTACTTGTTGGTAAGGGGCTACCCGGAGTAGATATCAAGATCGCGCCATGGGATGAGTCAGATCGCTTAACGACCGATCCTGAAGTCATGGGTGAAATTGTGGTGCGCGCTCCACACATGAAAAACAGTTATGACAATCTCGCATTCACTGAGCGCACCAGCGCCCAATTCCAGGGCTGGCATCGCACGGGAGACGTTGGGCATCTAGATGCCGATGGTTCATTGTGGATTGAGGGGCGCAAGTCACACGTGATCACCACGCACATGGGGGTTGTTACTCCCGTACCGGTTGAACAAAGAGTTGAGTCTTTGGATTTTGTCCGTCAAGCTGCATGTGTCGGGGTCGGGCCGAAGGAAGGCTCAGTTGTTGTCATCGTTTACATCGAATCCGCTCAAAAATCAGAACTTTCTCAACTCCAACGCGAGGACCAAATGAGGGCGGTCGCAGGTGTCCCTATTGCAGCAGTTCTTTTGGTCAAGTCACTGCCTACCGATATTCGTCATAATGCAAAACTCAATCGCGACGAGATCTCTCGATGGGCCAACAAGAAGTTGGCGGGCTCCGGGTGAAAGTACTTGTAACCGGAGGGCGGGGGCTGCTCGGGTCATCGGTTGTCCACGAAGTCCTGAAGGCGGGTCACGAGTGCGTTGTCGTACAGAGGAATCCAGCCGGAATTACGGGGGCTCAAGAGTTTCTTGACGACCTCACGGCGCCAAAAAGTACCGACAAGTGGTTGGCTGGAGTGGACGCGGTTATTCATTTGGCCGCAAAAGTGGGGATTGTCGGAAGCTACCAGGATTTTCTCGACGCAAATGTTGTAGCAACGGAGCTGCTGCTGGATGCCGCAAAACGACAGGGAGTTAAGTCGTTTATCTACGCTTCCTCTCCATCGGTTGCCCACACCGGAAGCGCACTCATCGGTGCAGGAGCGGGACCGGCTGAACCTACAAAGGTGAGGGGCTCGTATAGCCAAACAAAGGCACGTGCCGAGTTGGCGGTACTGGCAGCGAACACTCCGAGTTTTTCCGCCTTGGCATTGCGTCCCCATTTGGTATGGGGACCAGGGGATACGCAACTAATTGAGCGAATCGTGGCTCGGGCCCGTGCGGGCAGACTGTTTTACATTGATGGTGGTTATGCCTTAATTGATACAACGTATGTGTCCAATGCGGCACAGGCTTTCGCTTGCGCACTGACCGCTTCACCAAAAGCTTTTGGCTTGGCTCACATTGTGACAAATGGGGAACCTCGAACGGTACGGGAAACGCTTATCCGAATAACGAACGCTGCTGGCGTGCCAGAACCATCGCGTAGTGTTTCATTTCCCATCGCCATGGCGGCCGGGCGTGCCGCCGAATTTGCCTGGCGAAATCGCACTAGCGAACCACCATTGACTTCTTTTCTCGTTGAGCAACTAGCCACAGCTCACTGGTTTGACATTGAACAAACCAAGAAATTACTCAACTGGAGCCCAAAGATCTCTCTTGATGAAGGCTTTGCTGAATTATCAAATTGGTATAGGGGAACGTAATGCATGTTGTCGCTATTGCATTGTGCGACAAGTTTGTGACTCACAGGTATTTGCCTGAGGCATGAAACCCGAATACGTTTGAGACATGACAAAACGAACATCAATTTCTCGACGGGATCTTCTTGTCATTGGTGGCATTGGAGCGGGTGCTGCAACTTTAGCGGGGTGCGGAGCCGGTGTGACCTCGCGAGAAACAAGTGCGCCCGCGGGTTCGACACAAAGTGAAGAACCGGGAAGCTCGGATCGTGGCGCTCAAGACATGTCTAATTCGGAAAAAGTTGTTTACTTTTCCAACTGGCCGCAGTACATCGATGTTTCAAAAAAGAATCCCACGACCTTGGATGATTTTACATCCAGCACGGGAATTGATGTTAACTACACGGATGACATCAATGGAAGTAATGAATTTTTTGCGAAAGTTCAGACAAACTTAGAGCAAGGCCGGAGTATCGACAGAGATATAGTCGTGCTTACCGAAGAAGGTGTTGAACTCTTTATTGATTCAGGATTTGCGGCGACACTGAATAAGGAACTTATCCCTAACTGGGTGAATTTGCTGCCCTCTTTGAAGGAAGTGCCATTTGATCTGGGTCGCGAGTATTCATTGCCATGGCAGTCTGGATTTACCGGGATCGGTTGGAACGCGCCGTTGCTCGAACGTGAGCTGGGAATAAAGAAAATCACGTCCTTTGATCAATTCTTTGACCCCAAGTTGAAGGGTCGCGTCACCATCCTGTCGGAAATGCCGGACAGCATTGGGCCAGTCCTTAATTGGTTGGGTTACGACATGTCGGATTTCACCGCACAGCAATTTGAAGAGGCGCTGTCAGTGTTGGTGCAAAAAATCGACGAAGGTTTTATCCGACAAGTCACTGGAAATGACTATATTGCGGCGCTCGACAGCGGTGATGCAATTGCGGTCATCGGTTGGTCCGGCGACATTTTGGGATTGGGACAAAAATTTGGTTTTGCCATCCCGGATTCTGGTGGAATGCTGTGGGCGGACAACATGCTGATTCCCTCCGTGGCAACGCATAAGTCCAACGCCGAACGTCTGATGAACTATTACTATGACCCACTCGTGGCGGCTCGCCTTGCCGAATGGGTTCAGTACGTGTGTCCCGTAGTAGGGGCGCAGGAAGCCATGATAGATATTGATCCGAATTTGGTTGAAGATAAATGGATTTTCCCGACTCCAGAATTACTGGACACAGTCTCTGAGTTCATGTCTTTAAGTGTTGAAAAGCGAATCTTCTATGACCGGGAATTTCAAAAAGCTGTCAATATGTAGCATTGTGCGGTGACCCACGGATTTGAAGTTCTTTCTCAACTTGACCGGGCACGTGGAAGAACTGGAGTGATCACGACTCCACATGGTCAAATTCACACACCTGCGTTCATTCCCGTCGGGACTAAAGGCACGGTCAAATCACTTCTCCCCGAAACTGTCCGGGAACTCGGTGCCCAGGCCGTTCTTTCAAACGCTTATCACTTATATCTGCAGCCGGGGACCGAAATAGTTGATTCAGCAGGTGGGCTCGGTTCTTTTATGAATTGGCCACTTCCCACCTTCACCGACAGTGGTGGATTCCAGGTGCTGTCATTGGGCGTGGGCTTTAAGAAAGTGCTCTCCATGGATAGTGCAAATACCGTAGAGAGTGACGTGATTGCGCCCGGGAAAGATCGATTGGCACATGTTGATGATGAGGGTGTGACCTTTAAATCGCATCTTGATGGATCAATGCACCGATTTACGGCAGAGGTCTCCATGCAGGTACAGCACGCCCTCGGAGCCGATATTATTTTTGCCTTTGATGAATGCACGACGTTGATGAATACAAAGGATTACCAAATTTTGGCTATGCGCAGAACACTCGAGTGGGCGCAGCGTTGTATCGATGAACACAAACGACTGACCAAAGAGCGCGCGGCAAAGCCTTATCAAATGCTTTTCGGTGTCGTCCAAGGAGCACACTTTGAAGATTTGCGGAGGAAGGCTGCCCGCGAAATTGGGGCGCTGGACTTTGATGGATTTGGAATCGGTGGTGCGCTGGATAAGGAAACCCTGGGCACGATTATCAGCTGGGTGGTCGACGAATTACCGGAAAACAAGCCCCGCCATTTATTGGGGATAGGTGAACCCCTTGACCTCTTCACTGGTGCAGAAAATGGAGTTGACACGTTTGATTGTGTTGCCCCCACACGCAATGCCCGAAATACGGCTCTGCTCACGGTTGAGGGCAGATTTAACGTATCTAATTCACCCAGCAGAGGAAACAATGAGCCAGTTGATACTGAATGCGACTGCTACACGTGTCTCAATTATTCACAGGGATATTTGCACCATGCCTATAAAGGAAATGAGCTTATTTTCCCCACCCTGGCAAGTATCCACAATTTAAGATTCACGGTGCATCTGGTGGATCAAATCCGTGAACATATGCAAGCGGGAACATATTTTGAGTTCAAGCGCGATTGGGTTGAGCGATTTACTACTGGCCGCTATGGAAAAAAGAATTAGTTCCCAAGATAAGTGGGTTCACGTCTTTTGATTGCCTTAATAACAGGGTAGCTAATGGGGAGCAGGAAGACTTCTAGCAATGTTTTATAGAGGTAGCCCACCAGGACGTAATTGAGGAATTCTGCTCCAGTAACTATTCCGTAAAACGCAACGGTGCAAAAAACTAATGTGTCAGCGAATTCTCCGACGACTGTTGACCCAAGCAATCGAGCCCACAGGTATTTTTCTTTGGTTCTTTGTTTTATTTTTACCAGCACGTACGCGTTGAGTAATTGACCAACCAGGTAACCCAGGACGCTGGCCAATACGATTCGGGGGAAGAACCCAAGTACGGATTCAAACGCATCTTGATTCTCATAGGCGTCAGCCGCAGGTGAAATCTGAACTAGATAAAAAGTAAATGCAGCAAGTATCGACATTGCGAACCCCGTAAAGATTGCCCGCCGTGCAGCCTTCCAGCCGTAAATCTCGCTAATGATGTCGCCAATAACGTATGTCAAAGGAAAGAGAAAGACGCCGCCATCGGTGATGAGTGGCCCAAATTCAATTAACTTGGTCGCCCCGATATTGGAGATCAGCAAAATTCCCACGAAAATGGCTAGGAGATAGGGATAAAACGATCCACCTGTGCGCGCGAAATGAACGCCACCGATTTGGGGCGCTTCGCGTGAGAATGCTGCTTTATCTGACATTGTGCCCCCGGCAGGATTCGAACCTGCGACCTTCGGTACCGGAAACCGGCGCTCTATCCCCTGAGCTACGGAGGCAGGGGACGGTAAGGCTAGCAGCGTGCCCGTATGCAAACATGTCGCGGTGGTTAATTTCCGTGCGGCATTGAGCAACTTTTCAGCCCTGCCTTTTGTGAGTCCCGTAATTGAATTCACGCGTGACTTTGTTATTCGGTTCGGGGCGCTCAACGTCTCGTTGCTCTCAGGTGGACTTTCTTACTACGTGATCTTGGCTTTAGCCCCCATCGCCATTTCGGTGGGTGCTATTGCGGGATTGTTCCTAGATCAGGAGCAGTTTGTTGCGGGGTGGGATTACCTCGTCAGCCGTGGACCGGAATCACTCAGTGGTCTTGACCCAGTTGTTGATTCACTCTCTTCATTGGCGCAGTCCGCGACGACGGGCTCGGTTACCGCGACAACAATTATCAGTTTAGTTTTAGCCGTCTACGTGTCGCAAAAAGTGGTTTACGGGATTCTAAGGATTCAAGACCACATCTTTAACAACGATCGAACCCCTTCTGGAATGTTGGTCCGTATTAGATCCGCCGTCATCGCGTTGGTCCTGATTATCGTAATTGTGGTCTCACTTCTCGCCGTGACGTTTGTACCCGTGTTTTTGACTAGCCTCAAAATTGAAAACACTTTTCTGGCATTTATCGACGCACTGGGCTGGTTGACACCTACCATTTTTGTGTATCTCTTGATCTGGTTTGTCATGCGACATACGAGCGGTTCCAGCGGAGTCGTAACGTGGAGATCGCCCGGTTTACTCGTTGCAACAACGTTAATCATTTTGTCGATTGGAGCATTCGGGATTTACGCTGATCAATCCTCAACCGTTGGATCAGCACTCGTTGTTTTCGGAGCTCCGATTGCAGTGTTGATCTGGGCCTATTTTGTATTTCTCGGATTCTT
>CAMAVT010000086.1 GCA_945861775.1 Bifidobacterium breve | reverse complement strand
TGTTCGGTTCTCCCGAAACGACAACCGGTGGAAAAGCTTTGAAGTTCTACTCATCGATTCGACTTGACGTTCGTCGGAT
Source organism: Bifidobacterium breve (assembly GCA_945861775.1). Lineage (GTDB taxonomy): Bacteria > Actinomycetota > Actinomycetes > S36-B12 > S36-B12 > UBA4592. The sequence continues at coordinate 9,974 of CAMAVT010000086.1, read as the reverse complement.
TGAGACACTCAAGGGCGGAACTGAAGCCGTGGGTAATAGGACCCGCGTCAAGGTTGTTAAAAACAAGGTTGCGCCGCCATTTAAGCAGGCAGAATTCGACATTATTTACGGAGAAGGAATATCACGTGAAGGTTCGTTGATCGATATTGGTGTTGATCAAGGGATAGTTCGTAAGGCCGGTGCGTGGTACACCTATGAAGGCGATCAACTGGGACAGGGCAAGGAAAACGCCCGCGCATTTTTGAAGGACAACGCTGATTTGGCCAATGAAATTGAAAAGCGAATCAAGGAGCAAATGGGGATTGGACCAAAGATTGACGCTACCGAGAAGCCCAAATCAGCCAAGTCCGCGGCGAAAGCGGAAGTTGCACCGGAAATTGATGATCTAGAAGCCCTCGACGAGTAGTTCTATTCGTCAATGGCAGATATAGAGTTCAGCACGCAAAGCGGGGAGTCGGAAATCATGTCGGTCGTTATGCGCCGGCTGAATGCGGCTCCTCGTTCGCGTGGTGAGTTAACTAAATATCTTGTGGCCAAAGATTTTGATCCAACGCTGATTGAGAAAGTGTTGGATCGGGTTTCATCAATGGGTTATATCGATGACGTTGCATTTGCCCAAGAATGGGTTCGTAGCCGCCACCGATCCCGTGGATTGGCGCCAAGTGTTCTCAAACGGGAATTAATTAATAAAGATGTTGATATTGAGGTCATTGAGGGCTCTTTAGAGCAGCTAACTCTCGACGATACCCAAGAACGCGCCTATGAATTGGCGGCCAAGAAGTACCGAAGTTTAATGTCCGTCGATCCTGCGGTTGCTGTGAGACGTATCGCTTCCCTTTTACAACGTAAGGGCTACCCACCGGCAACGTGTTTTCAGATTGCTAAGGAAACGGTCGGAGCCGATCTCGAGAATGACGGCGAACTGGAGAGTTAGTTCCCACCAATGTGAGCACCGTTCAGATGGTGTTAGACTTTGGGAAATTCGTCACAATCATCCAGTCAGGGGTTTTTTCATGCCGGGTCTGTCCCAGTGGGCTGTTCGTAAGCCAGTTATCGCACTCATTTCCTATGTGGTCGCATTGATTGCCGTTGTAGGAATCGGTGTGTCATTCGGTGGTTCACTTAAGGACTCATTTGATTTGCCCGACACCGAGTCGACCACGGCTACCGATTTGCTGGCAACTATTGGAAATGCGGAACTTGATGCATCGTCTTCGGGTGCAACGGCCAACATCATCTGGTCGCCGAGTGAAGGCAGCGCGGTTGACCCGGCCACTTCAGCGGTCATCACACCCGTCTTGGAGGAAATTGCAGCCCTTTCTGGTGTGGAGTGTGTAACTAATCCATTTGATCTCGAGGCCCCCTTTGGTGGTGCTTGCCCGGCCGCCGTGGACAAATCAGCATTTATGTCGGAAGTGACTCCGGAACAGCTCGAGCAACTCAAACCCGCGTTGGCAGCCTCAGCGGCAGCCAATTCACCAATTAGTGCTGATGGAAGCGTTGCTTACTCGACCGTTACATTCACCGGCGGCATGGGCAGTGGTGTCCCAACGGCCGATGTAGTGACGTTCCTTAATCTCGTTAAAGAGACGAATTCCGATGCCATTGCGGTGGGTGCCAGTGGAGATGTTCTTGGCAGCGTGCAAGAGGTTCCATCAAGTGAGTTATTCGGAATTCTCGTAGCTATTGTGATTTTGCTTATCGCCTTCGGTTCCGTTATCGCAGCCGGTATTCCCATTGTGGTGGCAGTTATTGGGCTAGCAGCAGGGCAGATGCTCGTGCTTGTTGTTGCACTGTTCATGGATGTTGCAACGTTTGCGCCGACACTGGCAGCAATGATCGGCTTAGGCGTGGGAATTGACTATGCCCTCTTTGTTCTGAACCGGTACCGGCAAGCAATCTTGATCGGACACGATCAAAAGCGGGCTGCCCTCGAGGCTGTCAACACAGCGGGGCGCGCGGTTCTCTTTGCTGGGGCAACAGTGATCTTCGCCCTTTGTGGATTATTTATTCTTCGAATCGGTTTCTTCAACGGGCTTGCGCTAGCTGCGATCGTCACTGTTCTCATGGTGATGACGGCCGCACTGTGGTTACTTCCCGCGACCCTGTCTTTGCTCGGCACCAAGGCACTTGGGTTACGTTTGCCCTGGGGAACCAAACCAGGTGAGGGCCACGCAGAGGGCAAGCAATGGGCCCGCTACGGGGGATTCTTACAAAAACGCCCGTGGTTGTTCGCAATCATCTCTGTTGGAATCGTCGCAATTCTCGCAATCCCCGTTTTCTCATTGAGACTTGGTTTCGCTGATGCGTCAGGAAATGCACCAGGCACTCCAACGCGCATCGCCTATGACTTGAGCGCTAAAGGCTTCGGGCCTGGAACCAGCGGACCATTTATCGTGGCCGTGGAACTTTCCCAACCCAATGACCTCGAGCAGTACGGGGCAGCCATTGCCGCGATTGAGGCAACCCCGGGTGTTGCATCGACAAATCCCTCTACGGCGACTCTTCCCTTGATACAGGCTTTCGGCGGAGGGCTAAGCCCCGATGGAACTGTGGGCGCAGTCTTTGTCATTCCAGAAACCGGACCCCAAGATGAAGCTACGTCAGAGCTCCTGACTCAATTGCGCGAGGTTACGGGGCCGGAATTTAAAGCAGCAACCGGCGGTTCACTCTACGTTGGTGGTGCGCTGGCCGTTACCTCTGATTTCACGAAGGTTCTGGTAGATGCACTACCAATCTTCCTTTTGATTGTTGTTTCCCTGGGTTTCTTGGCGCTCATGGTTCTTTTCCGTTCGCTGGTGGTTCCACTCACCGCGGCATTGACGAGCTTGTTGAGTTTCGCTGCTGCAACAGGTATCACGGTTGCTGTATTCCAATGGGGATGGTTCAGTCAGATTCTGGGGGTGACCGGAACTGGCCCGATTTTCCCCTTCCTACCAATTATGGTGTTCGCTATTTTGTTCGGTCTATCAATGGACTACCAAGTTTTCCTTGTCTCGCGTATGCGTGAGGAGTGGGATCACACCGGAGATAATGCATCCGCGGTGCGCCGTGGGCTTGCCGGCTCCGGCAAAGTGGTCGCAATCGCGGCTGCCATCATGGCAAGTGTCTTTCTGGCATTTGTTCCCACACCCGATAACACGATCAAGCTATTCGGCGTCGCATTAGGCTCGGCTGTCATCATTGATGCATTCCTGATCCGGCTTATAGCGGTGCCGTCAATTATGTCGATTATTGGCAAAGGAAACTGGTGGCTACCGGGTTGGCTAGACCGGATTTTGCCGAAGGTTCAGATTGAACCAAGTGAGGACGAAGTATTAGGTGAAGACAGTGAGACGTCACAATCCACGCCAGTTGGCTAGGGGAAAGACTCTCACTCACCGGTCGTGATTACTGTTGAGTCCTATGCCTGACATTTTGACGCCACTTATTGATAAGCCTCGCACTTATCAAGTACGTACATATGGGTGTCAGATGAACGTTCACGACTCCGAGCGCATTACTGGGCTACTCGAGTCCACGGGCTACACCCCAGTGCAGGAAGGCGTGGTTGCCGACCTCATAGTCTTCAATACGTGTGCGGTTCGCGAAAATGCCGACAACAAACTTTATGGAAATTTAAGCCATTTGGTACCCATCAAAGCCGCGAATCCTGGCATGCAAATTGCGGTAGGGGGCTGTTTAGCGCAAAAGGACCAGGGTGAGATTCTGCGAAAGTCGCCGGTTGTAGACGTTGTGTTTGGTACCCACAACTTGGGTTCGTTGCCAGTGCTGTTGGAACGTGCTCGAATTGAGCAAGAGTCTCAGGTGGAGATCGCTGAAGCCCTTGTTGATTTCCCATCGGCGCTTCCCACCAAGCGTGATGCTATTTATAGTGCGTGGGTGTCAATTAGCGTTGGCTGCAACAACACCTGCACATTTTGCATTGTCCCCTCCCTTCGCGGTAAAGAAAAGGATCGCCGAGCAGGAGATATTCTGACTGAAATCGAGGTACTCGTTGCCGACGGAGTCGTCGAAATAACACTACTCGGCCAAAATGTGAACGCATACGGTTCAGATCTTGGCGAGCCACAGGCTTTCAGTAAGTTGTTACGCGCGTGCGGTGAGGTCCCTGGGTTGGAGCGGGTTCGATTTATGAGTCCGCATCCACGTGATTTTACCGATGACGTCATTGAGGCCATGGCTCAGACAGAGAATGTCATGCCAACGTTGCACATGCCATTGCAGTCCGGTTCAGACTCGGTACTGCAGCGGATGCGACGTTCATACCGCCAGGAAAAGTATCTGGGCATTATTGATCGGGTCCGCGCTGCAATGCCTCAGGCGTCAATAACCACAGACATTATTGTTGGTTTTCCTGGCGAGAGCGAAGAAGATTTTCAGGCGACAATGGATGTCGTGCGGAAAGCACGATTCTCAAGCGCGTACACCTTTCAATATTCCAAGCGACCAGGAACGCCAGCCGCCACCATGGAAGATCAAATTGACAAAGACGTTGTCCAAGAGCGCTACGAGCGTTTAGTTAAATTGGTCAATCAAATTTCATGGGAAGAGAATCTGGCTCAAGTCGATAAGAGTGTTGAGATCTTGGTGGCGCACAGCGAAGGCCGCAAAGATGGCAACACCAATAGGCGTTCGGGGAGAACGGCCGACGGTCGCCTCGCACACTTTGACCTTGGGTCATTGATTGCGCGCCCCGGTGACTTTTTAACCGGCACGGTGACTTCGGCAGCACCACACCACTTGATCGGGGAGGCAACCTCGGTTCGCGCCACCCGAGCTGGGGATCTTTCGCAAACTTCACCGCAAAGCGCAGTCATGTTAGGTATACCCACCTTCGTTGCACCTTGATTGAGTGATTCATGAATCCACAACGAACACTCACAATCGTCGGGCCAACCGCAGTTGGCAAAACGAAACTTGCCATTGAATGTGCGGAGCGGCTAGACGGTGAGTTGGTGGGAACTGACTCAATGCAGGCTGTAACGGGGATGGACATTGGTACCGCGAAGCCAACGACGACAGAGTTGGGGCGTATCCGGCATCACATGATTGATGTGTGGCCAATGTCCCACCGGGCCGATGTAGTGCAGTTTCGCGACTTAGCGCGCATCTCAATTGCCGAGATTACGCAGCGTCAGAGAACCCCGATTGTGGTTGGTGGAAGCGTTCTTTATGTTAAAGCGATCCTTGATCAATTCGATTTCCCAGCCACTGACCCAATTATTCGGGCGCGATACGAAGATTTACTTGACCAAGATGGCCCCAAGAAATTACATGAACTGTTGGCTGAAAAGGATCCGATAACGGCGAGCAATATCTTGCCGGGTAATGGACGCAGGATTGTCCGGGCGCTCGAAGTCATTGAGATCACGGGTAAGCTTTACCATTCTCGATTGCCTGACCCGGTTGAGGAAATCCCCAGTGTTCGTATTGGTTTAGAAATTGATCGAGTCAGTATGGACTCGCGGATCATGCAGCGAGTTGATCACATGCTCGATCTCGGCTTCGTTCTCGAAGTTGAGCAACTTGAATCACAGGGATTGCGCAATGCACCTACAGCCTCACGAGCAATTGGTTACTCTCAGGTTCTGGCTCACTTGAACGGCGAAACAAGTTCAGCGGAAATGCGTGAGAAAATAATTTACGCCACCCAAAAATTTGCTCGGCGCCAACAACGTTGGTTCCGACAGGACCCCCGAATCCACTGGATCCCGTGGGATAGCGAGCACCTGAGCGATTCGGTGTTAACTCACTTTAACGAAGTACTCAGTTCCCAGTAGTGCATTAAAAATTGGTTTGGGTAATTTGCTCAGTACAGCCAAAGTTCGGAGAGTGCCATCGGCGCTTGACTGTGATGAGTGCGCCATAATTGATGCCTTTTTGAGAGTGGAAAACTTCCGAACGTTAACCCGATGAGTGATTTCGGCCTTGGGGGTCCAACTGCGGGCGAACGTTTCAGGGTCAAAATCCGCGGGAGTAATGGACAAGGCGCTGGCGAATTTGACAGCGCGAGCGATTGGCTCACGTGGAAGGGTCGCTTCAAAAAGGTTGCAGGCTGTCAGTTGCTGCACCGCACGGGCAACTTTGTGCACGTGAACGTGATCCGGGTGACCGTAGCCACCGGACGGGTCGTACCCCACCAATGTGTCAACATCGAGTTTAATCACAAGGTCGGCAAGTTCCTTGGCCACTGTTTGAGGATCCACTCCAGCAAATCCCCCGTGGGGAATGTTCTCACCAAGTAAACCGGAGTCGGAGTATTTGAGTTCGGTGACGCTGGTAACACCCAGGATTTCGGCGGACTGGGCAAGTTCCATTGACCGGTGTGAGGCAAGATCGTGTGCGTACTCGACCGAAGTTAATCCAGCGGATCCATCAGTTGCCACCACAAGGTGAACACGGTGTCCCGCTGCGTGGGCTTTGGCCATGGTCCCGGCGGTGAGGAGTGCCTCGTCATCAGGATGGGCGTGTAGGAAGAGCAGGTTGCGCATAGTGGACCCATTGTGGCGTACGGTCGGCTCCGTGCGGATCACCCATGTCAGCGATTGCTTTGCGCCCAGAACGGGCGGGATCGAAACGCAGGTTCTGGGGTTGGCGCGCGCCCAAATCCGGTCAGGTGATCAGGTGCGGGTGATCACCGCAACTTCGGGACCACCGTTCACGGAATTTCCCGTGGATCGGCTGAGTTTCCCGGTTCCATTCGACCTGCCAATTCACCCACGCACATATCGAGGCGTTACCCGACTTTTGAACGAAAATCCACCGGAGGTTGTTCATGTCCACGCGGGCGTGCTGTCGCCGTTTGCTTGGAGCGCGACTCGTGCAGCGCACGACCTCGGGCTTCCCACCCTGGTGACTATTCACAGCGTATGGGGCTCATTTGCTCGCCCCATGTTTGGAATCAGTGGTGCGTGGTTGAAGTGGAATCGAGTGGCCATGAGTGCTGTCAGTGATGTGGCAGCTGACCACATGAGAGCATCTCTGGGCGTTGATATAGACATTGTGCCCAATGGAATCGAGCCTGACCTTTGGGCACGCGTCGGTGTTGCAGATTGGGAAGCCAGGCCTCTTCAACTTGTCAGCGTGTTGCGAATTGCACCGCGGAAGCGTGCGGGAGCGTTGCTCCAAATAATGAAAGAGTTACGAAGCCTTGGAGTAGATGCTCACCTGAACATTATTGGTGAAGGCCCCGAACGTTCCATGTGGGAAAGAAAAGCCCGAAAGGCTGACCTACCGATAACGTTCCTGGGTCGGCTAGGGCCGGCAGAACTCAAGTTGGTTCTGGAGCGATCACAAATTTTTATCCAACCTTCGGTGAAAGAGTCATTTGGGATCGCGGCTTTGGAGGCGCGGGCTAACGGACTCGCTGTGGTAGCCAGGAGTGGAACGGGAACACAGACCTTTATTGCTCATGGAACAGACGGTGGGATCTGTGATTCAGACACTGGCATGGCAATGGCAATAAAGTATTGGGATACAAACCGAACTTCTCTGCACACCATCCTCGAACACAATGCGCAGATTCCCCCAAAATATTCGTGGAGTGAAATTGATCAGCGGGTGCGCGCGGCCTATCAACGTGCAATCGTGCTGGGCCAATAGGGTGGTGTGGTGAGTTTATTGGCTGAATTAGCGTTTGTTAAAGGTCATGGGACTGCCAATGATTTTATTCTCTACAACAATGAGGATGCAACGGTCAAAGTTTCGCCCGCACAGGTAGTGGCACTGTGCCATCGTCGTTCGGGTCTGGGCGCTGACGGTGTAATTGGAGCCGTTCGGACCGAAAACATTGATGTACCCGGACTTGATCACGGCAATGCAACGTGGTTCATGGACCATCAAAATGCTGACGGAAGTTATGCAGAAATGTGTGGTAATGGCGCACGTGTATTCGCACGGTATTTGGTTGCGAACGGACTTGAAACAGAAAAAGAATTTTCTATCTCAACACGTGGAGGAGTCCGTGAGGTGCAACTGCACCCCGATCTGACCGTATCTGTGGAAATGGGGCCGGCACTTGAGCCATCGCCTGCGTTAGCCGCAAAGATTCATTTGGCCACGGGTGAAGTTTTTGACTCCGTTGGAGTCTTCTTTCCTAATCCACATGCAGTGTCTTGGGTGGATCAAACGGTGCTCACTCAACTAAGTCTGCTTGAGATTCCCACGGCTGAACCCATTGATGCATTTCCAGACGGCATGAACGTTGAATTTGCCGCAATAACGGGTCCCGGTGAAGTCACTATGCGTGTTTTTGAACGTGGAGTGGGTGAAACCCAAGCTTGTGGGACGGGAGCGTGTGCGGTTGCTTGGGCTGCCAGGCGAAGCGCACCAGAGTATGAGAAGAACTTGGATTGGAGAGTTTCTGTGCCCGGAGGAGAACTCTTAGTGAGTGAAAACAGTGAAACCGGGTATTTCACTTTACGGGGAGCAGCTGAACTCGTGGCTCGTGGTCGCGCTTTAATCTAATTCTGGTTGTGGATTCACCGGTCAAGATTTAGCAGTAGGTCATCTGGCGGGGATCTGCGATACTGGGTGAGTGAATGAATCAGACTCCGAGCGAGATGTTGACGTAAGTCTTGAACTCGAACAAAGGGCTGGTCTTCGCAAAGTCTCATCCCTTTCCACCGAATTACAAGACATCACCGAGGTTGAATACCGACAGATCCGGCTTGAGCGGGTAGTTCTTGCGGGAGTCTGGACCAGTGGAACCGTTGAGTCGGCGGAGCGCTCACTGCGCGAATTGGCCGCACTTGCAGAAACTGCAGGATCCGTTGTGATCGACGGGGTGATCCAGCGCCGCGATGCACCCGATCCCGCGACTTACCTGGGTTCAGGAAAAGTCAAGGAATTGGCACTCATTGTCGCCGAGACAGGTGCAGACACGGTTATCTGTGACGGAGAGCTAACACCTGGTCAACTACGACAGCTGGAAAGTGTCGTCAAAGTCAAAGTGGTTGACCGAACCTGGTTGATCCTCGATATTTTTGCCCAGCATGCGCGAAGTCGCGAAGGTAAGGCTCAAGTTTCGCTCGCGCAAATGCAGTATCTTCTTCCGCGACTTCGTGGTTGGGGTGAGTCGCTCAGCCGGCAGGCTGGTGGTCACGCTGGTGGCGCTGGCGGGGGGTTAGGCACGCGCGGTCCCGGTGAGACAAAGATTGAAACCGATCGTCGTCGAATCAGGGCCCAAATGACAAAATTGCGCCGCGAACTCAAGGCGCTGGAAGCAACCCGTAGAACCCAACGCAGCGCCCGAGAAGCCTCGGGGATCGCGACCGTTGCATTGGCCGGATATACCAACGCGGGAAAATCCAGTGTGCTCAATGCCCTGACCGGAGCAGGAGTGCTCGTGCAAGACGCACTCTTTGCAACCTTGGACCCCACTGTCCGAAAAATGAAAGCCCCCAGCGGGAAAGAATTCACCCTCGCGGACACTGTGGGTTTTGTGCGACATCTACCCCATGCCCTAGTTGAGGCTTTTCGGACAACACTCACCGAAGTACAGGAAGCCAGTTTGATCGTGCACGTGGTCGATGCATCAGATGAAGACCCATTCGGCCAGATTTCGGCTGTGCGCGAGGTGCTTAATGAAATTGGCGCTGGCGAAATTCCCGAAATTATCGCAATTAATAAATCAGATATTGCCGACCCAATGGATATCGCTGCAGTTCAAGGTTCATTTCCGACTGCAATTGTGATTAGTGCTCACACGGGTGCTGGCTTGGATGAGTTACTGCAAAGAATTGACTCTGAACTACCCCAAACACTCGTGGCAATTGATGTCACCATTCCCTATAGCCGTGGGGATCTGCTCGCACGAATTCATGAAACAGGCGAGCATGTGCGAATTGACCATGTTGAAATGGGAAGTTGTGTCAGTGCTCTGGTCCCACCTTCATTGGCAGCCGATATTGAACGTCAAGGGTTCTTGCGTGCCGGTTGATATTGACGCACAAGAACTACTACAAAAAACA
>CAMAVT010000085.1 GCA_945861775.1 Bifidobacterium breve | reverse complement strand
CGATCCTGGCGCAGCTGAGGAAGTCCTCGCCGCATTGCACCGACTCGTTCATGACCTTGGTATCACCGTTGTGTTGGCTGAGCACCGGCTTGAGAGAGTCATGCAGTACTGCGACTCAATTTTGCTTTTGGAAAATGGATCAATTCGATCAGGTTCACCCAGTGAGCTCATGCAAACCTCCTCGATCGCCCCCCCGGTAATTCACCTTGGCCGCCTTGCCGGTTGGGATCCGCTGCCCATCAGTATCCGTGACGCTCGCAGAGCTGCACCACCGCTGCGAGCGCTGCTCGCCAACCACACACCCAGAATTCAAGCGGTTCCCACCCATAGTCCGCGAATAGTTGAGATAAAAAACGTGCACTGCTCATATGGGAAAAAGACTGTCTTACGCGGGGTTGACCTTGATCTGGATGCAGGGGAAATCACAGCGCTCATGGGGCGTAATGGGGCTGGTAAATCAACATTGCTGCGCACACTGGTTGGTCTCAAAGATCAGTCCAAAGGAACTATTAACGTGAACGGGGTGGACCCGCACACCCTTGCCGCAAAGGACCTACTTCGCCACGTTGGCTTTGTCCCGCAGGAACCACAGGATCTTTTTGAATCACTGAGCGTGGCTGATGAATGTAAATCTTCAGACACAGATGCGGGTTGCCCACCGGGGACGACCCGGGCACTTCTCGCGTTGATGGCTCCTGATGTTCAGGACGGAACCCACCCGCGGGATCTGTCCGAAGGGCAGCAAATGCTGCTGGCATTGTGTTTAATCGTTGCAGCCAGACCTCCATTGCTGTTACTGGATGAACCAACGCGTGGTTTGGATTACCCAACCAAGAAAAAATTGGGGGAGGTTTTGCGTGGACTAGCAAATGCTGGTCACAGTGTTTTAATGGCAACCCATGACGTTGAACTTGTTGCAGAACTTGCCACCCGAGTCGTAATCATGGGCGACGGCGAGATTGTCGCTAATGGACCCACCCAATCGGTCATCACGGACTCCCCGATGTTTGCTCCACAGGTGTCAAAAGTGCTTGCGCCAGATCGCTGGATCACGGTCGATCAAATTGCACATGCCTTAAATCAAGAATTAGCCTGATGCGCGCTATTCCATTAGGTAAACCTTCGGCGATCGCAATCGCTGCAATTAGTGTTATCGGGGTTCTCAGTTTCCTGTGGCCATTTGTGGCGCCGGCAGATTCATTTTTAGTTGTGAACTCGAGTGAAACGCCCTTACTTTTTGCCTTGATAATTCCACTATTACTCATCACCGTGATTTCACAGATCAGTGATGGGGGGCTAGACGCGAAGGCGATTGCACTATTAGGTGCACTTGCAGCAGTGATCTCAGTTTTGCGTCCACTCGGTGCTGGTCTCGGCGGTATTGAACCGATCTGGGTAATTCTGATTCTGGCGGGTAGAGCTATGGGACCCGGCTTTGGCTTTTTACTGGGGTCAATTTCACTACTCGCTTCGGCAATGTTCACCGGTGGCGTTGGACCGTGGCTTCCCTTTCAAATGCTTGCAGCGGCCTGGGTCGGTCTAGGCGCCGGCCTACTACCCAAAGCAAGCGGCAAACGAGAGCTCATGATTCTCAGTGCTTACGCCGCGGTGGCCTGTGTTGCATTCGGATTCATTATGAATCTGTGGTTTTGGCCCTTCTCACTTAATCTTCCAGAGCAGATCGCATTCACCCCCGGTGCAGGCGCCGGTGAAAACCTTTTGGCTTGGATCAGGTTCAGTTTGACCACATCACTGGGTTTTGACCTACCACGCGCCGCCCTCACCGTAATCTTGATCGCCTTAATTGGCTCACCCATTCTGCAACTACTGCGCCGTGCATCACGCAAGGCCGCATTTGATGCACCCACTGTTTTTATCGAAACCCAGCACATATCCTGAGCCAGTGAGTAATGCGAGTGAAAGCACTGGCGCAGCAGAGTCATCAGCAGAGTCAACTGAGCTGATTGAACGCATTGAGTCATTTATTCCTAACATGACTTTCAATATCCCTGAACGCGTTACGGGTTCTTTGGCCCAACTTCTCACCTGGTGGTGGGAGCGTGGTTCAGAATTACGACCCAAAAAGATTGCTATTTCACCCGGTGGATTCGCTACAGGCTCGGGCAGTGTTGATTCAGCAGTTGATTCCGGGTTCACACTTCTGTCATTTCATGGTGACACCCCGGTTGATCCGGTGATCACCAGAGCAATTATTGGGTTGCTCACCCGCAAAGACGCCTGGCAGGTAACGCATCAAGGACCTGGAGTGAGCGATCAAAAAGTGATGAAACAACTGGTGGACACGGTTGACCTGATGCGAGCGAATCGCGATAAACGTGGAGAACCACGCGAGCTGGCAAAACTCGATTCAACCGGCACCATTGATTTCGCGGTTGGTGCCCTTCTTGCCGCAAGTGCTCGAAAAACACCTGTGATTCTCGGTACAACCCATGAATTGGCAGCGGCGCTGATCGCACACCGAATGTGCATGAAGGCAAGTAGCTGGTGGCGCAATGGCTCCACCTCACCGGATCGCGCCGTCGGCCAAGCCATTGAGCGGATGGGAATCCCAGTTGGACTCCCCCTTGATCTAAGTGATGATCAAGGCGTTGGCACCGACATCAGCGTCGACCTTCTGTGCCGCTTCACCTGAGTTTCGACTTTATTTCGGACTGGCCAAAATAAATGGCAAGGAAACATTCGCACACTCGAGCGATTTTCCGCGCACATCAATGAACATTGACGTGTCCTTCTCGTGATCAGAATCAACAAGCGCTAACGCAATTCCCTCTTTTAATGTTGGTGAGAAAGTTCCGCTGGTGATTTCACCGATTTTGTTGCTGAGTTCTTGATCACTGTAAACGTCCATGTGAGCACGCGGGATACCTCGGCCAATCGCCTTTAGTGCCACTCTTTTGCGCGCAGCACCATGTGTACGCGTTGCTTGCAAGGTGGCCCTTCCTGCGAACTCTGGTTTATCCCAACCAACCGCCCAAGAGATCTTTGCTTCAAGTGGTGAGATGCTGGGACTGATGTCTTGTCCGTGCAACGGGTAACCCATCTCGGTGCGCAAAATGTCCCGAGCACCCAGGCCTGCGGGGATTCCGTCCACTTCAGCAGCAGCGATAATCGCGCGATCCCAGAGCTGTTGCAGCACCCCAATGGGAGCAACGAGCTCGAAACCAGTCTCCCCGGTGTACCCGGTCCGACAAATGATTACCGTTTCTCCATCAACGTCTGCCTGCATCCAATTCATGTAATCGCAATCAATTGGGAGTTCCATGCGCCCCAAGACATTCCCTGCGAGCGGGCCCTGCACAGCAATGATCCCGTACTCATTATGCAAATTTTCAATTGTTACTCCAGAAGGAAGTGAGTCACGCAGAAGTTGAAACACTTCGGTTGCATTTATCGCGTTAGGAATAATGAAGACGTTGTCTTCGGTGAATCGGTAAATTATAAAGTCGTCAATTACTCCACCAGCGTCATTGCACAACATCGAGTACTGAGCTTGCCCGTTACCAATTTTTGCCAAGTCGCTTGCCACGATCGAATTCAACGCCGCGATAGCTCCCGGACCTGTGACTCGAAGTTTTCCCATGTGGGAAACATCAAAGATTCCCACCCGTGAACGGACTGCCGCATGTTCTGCAACCGCACCTGAATATTCAATTGGCATTTCCCAACCGCCAAAGTCGGCACACTTTGCACCTAATTCCTGGTGTCGTGAAAACAAAGGCGTGCGCAATAGGTCCGCAGATTGTGTAGACATGCCCATCAGCCTAGACTTTGACAATGCCCCCCGCCAAAAAAACAACAAATACGGCCCGGATCAGTCCTGTACCGGGAACTGCTTTCCCAGCTTTCACGCTGACGGCGACACATCCAAAAGACATAATTGCCGATGCCCTGATCGTGAACACCACGCCCGGCAAAGGCAAAAGTGTTGAACTTGTCGCTCATGGATTTACACCGGCTCAAGCAAAACGTATTACCACTGAAATTGAACATCTGGGTGGAACCGGCAAAAGTGGTGAAGTAATTAAATTCGCATCCGGGGGCGGGATAAAGGCGCCCGTCCTCGTCGCCATTGGACTCGGTGACTTCAGAAAGAGTTTTGACCTCGAACAGTTTCGCCGAGCAATTGGTAACGGTGTACGAGCCCTATCGGGGACTAAGAAAGTGGCAATTTCCGGTGGTCACTCCGCCGAGCATGTCGATGCGACCGTGATCGCCTGCGCACTGGCCGCCTACACCTTCACGCAATATAAGAGCAAACCAACACCCGCAGGTGTTGGTTCATTTGCCATTTCAATACCGGGCCAAATAACTTCGGAAATGAAAACAGCTCTCACGCAGGCTAAGCACATAGCCTCCTCGATTTACCTTGCCCGCAATTTGATCAACACTCCCCCCAACGACCTGGCACCCTCACACTTGGTTGACGCCGCCAAAAAAGCCCTGGCGTCACTACCCGTGACCGTGAAAGTTTGGGACGAGAAAGCTCTCGCAGTTGCAGGCTGCGGTGGGATCCTGGGGGTTGGTCTTGGTTCCTCGCGACCACCGCGCCTGATAAAAATGACGTACGCTCCTCGAGGTGCGAAAGCCCATCTTTCCTTGATCGGAAAAGGCATAACGTTTGATACTGGCGGTATTTCGATTAAGCCTGCGTCCAAAATGGATGAAATGAAAGCCGACATGTCTGGCTCTGCTTCCGTCATCGCAGCAATGGTGGCAATCGCAACCCTTGGTCTCAAGGTCAAGGTAACCGGTTGGGTGGCCGCTGCCGAAAATATGCCCAGCGGAACGGCGCAACGTCCTGGAGACATTTTGACAACTTTCGATGGCACCACCGTTGAGGTTCTGAATACTGATGCGGAAGGGCGCCTCGTCTTGGCCGATGCAATCGGAATGAGCGTCCTGGAAAAGCCCGACCTAATAATTGACATTGCCACATTGACCGGGGCGCAGCGGATCGCTTTGGGCCGACGAATCGCAGGAGTCATGAGTAACACGGACACATCCCGTGATCAAGTCGTCGCGGCTGGGGCGATTGCCGGCGAAGAAATGTGGGGTATGCCACTGCCTGCAGATCTACGTGAAACCCTCAAATCCGAGACCGCCGACATCGCCAATATCGGTGACGGAATGGCCGGAATGCTTTCCGCAGGGGTTTTTCTCCAAGAATTCGTCCCCGAAACACAACCCTGGGTGCACATCGACGTTGCCGGGCCGGCTTATAACGACAGCGCCCCATTTGGCTACACACCCAAAGGCGGAACCGGAGCCGGTGTGCGCACTTTTGTTCAAATAGCCCGTGAAATGAGCGTTGGTTAAGCACCGAAAATTTGCCGATGGCCCCTGTACTTGTCGACTCACCGCGAGTGAAAGGATAGAGGCATGACTTCTGCCGACGTACTGATTCTTGGAGGCGGTAGCGGAGGCTACGCCTGCGCCCTTCGATCCGCTGAACTCGGACTCTCCGTGATCCTGATTGACAAAGACAAATTGGGCGGCACCTGTCTGCACCGCGGGTGTATTCCCACCAAGGCGCTGCTACATGCTGCTGAAGTGGCCGACTCGAGCCGCGAGTCAGAAAACTTCGGAGTGAAAACAACTTTTGAGGGTATCGATATGCCCAAGGTCAACGAGTACCGCGATGGTGTGGTGGCCCGCCTCTATAAGGGTCTACAGGGTTTGGTGAAAAGCCGCGACGTTACCTATGTCGAAGGTGAAGGCAAACTCGTTGGACCCAACACAATTGAAGTAAATGGCGTGATCTACACGGGGAAGAATGTGGTGTTGGCCACCGGCTCATATGCACGATCCATCCCTGGTCTGGATATTTCAGGTCGAATCATGACTTCAGATCAGGCACTCAATCTTGACTATGTCCCTAAAAGTGTGATTGTTCTTGGTGGCGGCGTCATTGGGGTCGAATTTGCCAGTGTCTGGAAGTCATTCGGCTCCGACGTCACAATTGTTGAGGGTCTTGCCCACCTAGTCCCTAACGAAGACGAGTCAGCGTCAAAAGCACTTGAACGCGCCTACCGCAAGCGCGGGATCAACCTCATCCTGGGAACCAAGTTTGCCTCGGCAACCCAAAGTGACACCGGTGTTGAGGTAACACTCGAGGACGGCAAGGTCCTCAATGCGGAACTTCTCCTCGTCGCAGTAGGCCGTGGACCTAACACCGCGAACATGGGCTTTGAAGAAAATGGTGTCGCCACCGATCGTGGATGGGTGCCCGTAAATGAACGTTTGGCGACAAATGTTCCGGGGATCTTTGCCGTTGGAGACATCACTCCCGGCCTTCAGCTTGCTCACCGAGGATTTCAGCACGGGATTTTTGTGGCTGAAGAGATAGCCGGCCTCAACCCGATTGTCATCGCTGACATCAATATTCCCAAAGTCACTTACTGTGAGCCTGAAGTCGCCAGTGTCGGCATGAATGAGGCCGAAGCCCGCGCTGCCTTTGGCGATAACGTGAATGTTTATGAATACAACCTTGGCGGTAACGGTAAAAGCCAAATCCTAGGAACCGCTGGTTTCATCAAACTTGTAGCCCAAAAAGATGGCCCAGTTGTCGGAATTCACATGGTCGGCTCTCGCGTTGGCGAACAAATTGGCGAAGCGCAACTTATTGTTAACTGGGAGGCCTACCCAGAAGATGTCGCAACACTGATTCACGCTCACCCAACTCAAAACGAAGCCATGGGTGAGGCTCACCTGGCCCTGGCCGGTAAACCACTGCACGCCCATGCTTAACCAACATACGCATATTTTGACCAAGTACACCTATTAGGGGAGTCCGGATGTCAGTCTCAGTCAAGATGCCGCAACTCGGTGAAAGTGTCACCGAAGGAACTATCACTCGTTGGTTGAAAAATGTCGGAGATCACGTCACCGCCGACGAACCACTCGTGGAAATCTCAACTGACAAAGTAGACACCGAGATCCCCTCCCCCGCGACAGGGATATTGCTGTCCCAATCCGCCCAAGAAGATGACGTTGTCGAAGTTGGCGCCGAGTTAGCCGTGATTGGTGAAGAGTCTGAAGCAGGTGCATCCCCCGCGACACCAACTACCCCGGCACCACCCGTCGTAGAGCCGGAAGTTGTTGCACCCGCCGTGTCAGAGCCGGTGGCGGTTGCTCCTGTTGTCGCAGAAGCCGTAGTTCCTCCCGCCCCTGCCGGCAACGACACCATCATCACTCTTCCTGCCTTGGGCGAAAGCGTCACCGAAGGGACCATCACTCGATGGCTTAAAGCTGTCGGAGACGCAGTAGCTGTCGATGAACCGATCGTGGAGATTTCCACCGACAAAGTCGACACCGAGATTCCTGCGTCCGTGGCCGGCATACTGACCAAGATCACCGCCCCTGAAGACTCCGTCGTTGAAGTAGGTGGCGAACTCGGCCGGATCGGTTCACTTGTTCCCGCTGCTACCGCAACTCCCACTCCAACTTCTGCTGCACCCACTCCAACACCGGTCGCAGCGACACCAGCACCGGTTTCTACACCTGCGGCTCCGGTCGCAGCCGAGTCAACCCACTCCGGTTATGTCACACCTTTGGTTCGACGCATGGCAGCGGAGGCTGGAGTTGACCTGGCAAATGTCACCGGCACCGGTACCGGTGGGCGAATCACCAAAACAGATGTTGCCGCAGCTGCCGGTACTACTTCCGCGGCACCCGTTGCTGTGTCTGCGCCTGCGCCTGCGCCTGCGCCTGCGCCTGCATCTGCACCCGTGGCAACTACTCAGCAAGCGAGTGCTCCTAAATCAGTTATTACATCCAGCGGCCCGGTCGCGGGTACAACCGAACCTCTTACTCGCTTACGCAAAGTCATTGCCGAGCGTATGGTCGAGTCATTGCAGGTCTCGGCCCAACTCACAACCGTTGTTGAAGTTGACGTTACCAAGATTGCCGCTGTTCGCAATCGGGTCAAGAAATCATTCGAACAACGTGAAGGGGTCAAATTAAGCTTTATGCCCTTCTTCGTCAAGGCCTCCGTTGAGGCTTTGAAGCAGTTCCCACAAATTAACGCCTCAATTGATATGGCAGCCGGAACCGTTACGTACTACGCCGACGAAAATATTGGAATTGCAGTAGACACCGAGCGAGGACTGCTCGTACCGGTAATCCATGAAGCCGGTAACCTCAACATTGCTGGGATCGCCCGACAGATTTCCGACTTGGCTGAGCGCACTCGCACCGGCAAAGTGTCACCCGATGACCTTTCCGGCGGAACCTTCACGGTGACAAATACCGGTAGTCGCGGAGCACTTTTTGACACCCCTATTGTGAATGTGCCTCAGGTCGCAATTCTGGGAACCGGTGCAGTAGTTAAGCGACCCGTTGCCGTCACCGATAACAACGGAGCAGATGTCATTGCCATTCGTTCTATGGTCTATCTCGCATTGAGCTACGACCACCGATTGGTTGATGGTGCCGATGCCGCTCGATTCCTCACCACTATCAAAACACGCTTGGAAGACACCTCATTTGACGCCGAGTTGGGCCTTTAAAGAATGCGCATCGCGGTCACGGGGGCAAGCGGACTTATCGGATCCGAATTAGTTCCGCAACTGCGCGCATCCGGCCACGTAGTTATTCGCTTGGTTCGCCGTGCAACAACTTCCGCTGACGAAGTGCAATGGGACCCTAATACGGGTTTTGTTGGTGACCTCGGTGACATTGACGCAGTGGTCCACCTAGCTGGTGCAGGTGTTGGTGACCACCGTTGGAGCGATGACTATAAAAAGGAAATTTTGGAAAGCCGCGTCAAAGGCACCGAAACTATTTCCCGAGCAATTGCACAGATGGACCGCAAGCCACACACCCTGATCAGTGCTTCCGCTATTGGTTTCTACGGTGACACAGGCTCAAAGCCGGTCACCGAAGCTGATCCATCCGGCTACGGCTTCTTAGCCGACGTCGTCGTTGCATGGGAGAATGCTGCGCGATTTGCCAGTGACGCTGGAATTCGAGTTGTCTACCCTCGAACCGGCCTTGTGGTTTCCGCAAAGGGTGGCGCGTGGGCGCGCATGTTCCCCCTGTTTAAGGCGGGAGTTGGTGGCAAACTGGGAAACGGTCAGCAGTATTGGTCTTGGATTTCTATGCGGGATGAAATCAATGCCATCGAATTCTTGCTCAACAATCCCCAGATCAGCGGACCGGTAAACCTCACTGCACCGGAGCCGCAAACTAATGCCGACATCACTTCAGCGATGGGAAAGGTCTTGGGCCGCCCAACTCTATTGCCGGCTCCAGCATTTGCCCTGAAAGTTGTATTGGGTGAATTCTCGACCGAAGTTCTCAGCAGTGCACGTGTCTTACCGGCGGTCCTTGAACAGAACACATTTGATTTCCAAGATCGTAATATCGAATCGGCAATTCGCGCGGCTCTCGCTGCTCCGAGTAGCTGACCTGTGACGAGCAGGTGAGTTTGTGATCACAGCGCCCGTCATAATCATTGGCAGCGGACTCGCTGGACTCTCTGCCGCCCGACAACTCAGCATTCACGGGATCGAAGTACTCGTTCTTGAAGCAACTGATTGTGTTGGTGGGCGAGTTCGCACCGATGTCGTCGACGGCGTTCACATGGATCACGGATTTCAGCTCTACAACACCGCCTATCCTGAAGGCAAGCGTGTTTTGGATTATCAGGCATTGCATCTACATCCATTTAGTTCAGGCGTGATCTCAGCGACCGATCACGGGCGAGTAAAGCTCGGTGACCCCCGCGAACTTTTGGGGTGGTTGCCGACCTCGATCACTTCCGGTTCCCTAAGTTCGAAAGCTGCATTTGTGCGTTACGCACTGTCCCAGGCACGTAAATCACCGGCTGAGATAACGCAGAGTGTTGATGGAAGCGCACAAACATCGCTAGAACGCGCCGGGGTAACCGGAAAGTTCTATTCGGAAGTTATTGAACCTTTTTTTGCTGGCGTTTTTCTTGAGCCGAAACTTTCGACCTCGAGTCGTTTCATGAACTTGGTTTTGCTGACATTCGTAAAGGGAAAACCTTCACTTCCACGAAATGGCATGCAAGCAAT
>CAMAVT010000084.1 GCA_945861775.1 Bifidobacterium breve | reverse complement strand
TTGACAGGTCGGGCACCAAAAAAGATTTCTTCCCCGTAAGTCCGCTTCGGCGACCTCATGGGAGCAGATAAAACACGGTAATCCAGTTCGCCGGTACACATAAACCTCACCGCCATGGCGATCTTCGCGCGGGGCACGCTTCATGGCTTTTGGTAAGTGTTCCGCTCGCACCGTGTCGATGCGCCCACGCCTGACTCCAATTTTCATGAGGTCAACAAGGTCCGTCCACATTGCGTCAAACTGCTCCGAGGTCAGCTCCTTCCCTAGACTCTGCGGATTAATCCCAGCGCGAAAGAGCACCTCTGCTCGATAAATATTTCCCACTCCCGCGAAGAGTGTCTGGTCCATGAGTAGAACTCCGATCGGCGTATTACTCGCCAACACTTTTGTTCGCACGGCGCTGGGGTCGTCCTTGCGAATGGGATCCGGACCAATTTTCGACTTTATCGTTTTTGCTTCCGATGGTGAAATGAGTGTGCACGCATTTGGTCCACGCAACTGGGCACAGGATTCTGGAGTTGAAATTTGTAGGCGAATTAATCCAACCGGCTCAGGTGTGTAATTCAGAAAAGTCCATTTTCCATAGAGACCAAGATGAATGTGGATGACCTGACCCTGTTCAAAATTTATAAATAGATGTTTGCCATAAGCGTGTGACCTGACAAACTTTGTTTCGTTAATCACCGATGCCGATTGCGAGAATCGACCTTGCGGGCTACTCACTTCAACTATGTGATCTGCGAAGAGTTTGTTGAGTTCGCGCGCTTGTCTGTGAACAACGTGACCTTCAGGCACGACTAGCTGGCGTTCATTTTTGTATCAGGCATTCAGCCTGCAGCCATCTCTGTCGCAATATCTGCCGCAAATGCCTCAACGTCGGACTCTTGGGTGTCCCACGCGCACATCCAGCGCACCAGGGTCGGACTGTCCCACGTGTAGAAACGCCACTTACTCTGCAGACGCTCGACGACATCTTCCGGAATCCGCGCAAAGACCGCGTTGGCGTCCGTTGGAACTTCAATTGAAATCCCCGGGATTTGCTCGACGGCTGATTTGAGTTTCTGAGCCATGTCATTGGCGTGGGTCGCGCTCTTTAGCCACAGGTCATCGCTGAGCAAGGCAATCATTTGGGCAGAAGCGAAACGCATCTTGCTATTGAGTTGCATAAAGCTTTTTCGAAAGTATTCAACGCCATGAACAACGTCAGGGTTGAAAACAACAATCACTTCTCCCATGAGCATTCCATTTTTCGTTCCCCCGAAAGACAAAATATCGACGCCGGCATTAACCGTGAAGTCAGCAATGGGAACTCCTAGAGCCACCGCAGCATTGGCAATCCGCGCACCGTCCATGTGGACGCGAAGGCCCAGCTCATGCGCGCACTCGCTGATTGCGGTGACTTCCTCGACCGTGTAGACGGTTCCCATTTCGGTGGATTGAGCAATTGAAACGGCACCTGGTTGGGCGTAATGCACAAAACCAAAATCGTGGGCGGCAGAGCGAATCAGATCCGGTGTGAGTTTTCCATTCACGCCGGGGACTGTCCAGAGTTTGATTCCAGCAACCTTTTCGGGTGCACCACCCTCGTCCATGTGAATGTGCGCAGTATCTGTGCACACAACAGCCTCCCATGGATTCATGATTGAGGACAAGGCAACCACGTTGGCGCCGGTTCCGTTGAAAACCGGATAAACACCAACAGGACGGCCAAAAAGAGCGGCCATGCGTTCGTCAAGTTCAGCCGTAATCGAATCATCACCGTATGCAACCTGATGACCGGAATTGACCCGAGTGAGTGCTTCCAGAATTTCTGGGTGTACGCCCGCATAGTTGTCACTGGCGAAACCGCGCCACGGCTGCATGCTGATGTTCTCTGCTCGATCACTCATGGGAGGCAGTATTCCTCACCATGACACCTTTGTCAGATTCGATGACTGGGCTAACTCCACAGGCCTGTGGTAACCGGCTTCGATTCCGAGCAACCCACGAGTAAACAACGTTGGCAGCGGGAAGCATTAGGCGTGAATCCAAGATCGCTCCCAGTGGAGCGACCCGACTTGTCCGCAGAATCTGTGCCACAGCCGCAGCCCCACCAAATATTTTCCCTGAAGGAGCCAATAAAACAACCTCAGATTGAGCGCGCTCCAATGTGAGGTCTTCGGGTGCATTTGCGAAATCAAATGCTTGGAATCCAATGAAGTCGACATGGGCGCCTAAGCGACCCGCTAGGCGAACCGAGGATTGGCAAATCCCGCAATCTGCATCGAAAATACAGATAGCGGGTGGACCGCTTCGGTGACTAGTCAAATGAAGGGTCCTGCGTCCGAGAGCGCTTGATTTCATAGAAGCCCGGGACAGACGCCACAAGCAGCGCTCCGTCCCACAGTCTCAATGCTTCTTCACCGACCGGCATGGGAGTTATCACCGGCCCAAAGAATGCAACGGGCTCACCGGAAGGTCCCGGAATTGCAATGATGGGAGTCCCGACATCTTCGCCGACCAAAGAAATGCCTCGCGCGTGGCTTGCTCTCAACTGCGCATCAAAGTTTTCTGAGTCGGCTGCGGCAGCCAGAGCCTCCGGTAATCCCACTTCAGCCAAAGATTCCGCGATTATGGTGTCGTAATCCTTGCGGCCCTGAACATGAATTCGGGTCCCCATAGCGGTGTATAGCGGACCGAGAACAGATTTACCGAACTCAACTTCGGCGGCAATACACACTCGAACAGGCTTCCAAGCTGTCGCCAGCCTCTCGGCGTACTCCGCTGGGATGTCCTTACCTTCATTGAGGACCGCAAGGGACATAACGCTCCACGTCACGTCAAGATCTCGCGGCACGCTCACTTCAAGTACCCAACGGGAAGTTATCCAGGCCCACGGACACCGCGGATCAAACCAAAATTCAACTTTAGTAGCCATGCACCTATCTTCCCACTAGCCCTGAATGTTGGCAGAGCCACCTGATCGAGCAATTAACGAGCGACATGCAAGGATTCCGACATGACTCTCACTGAAGCAACAGGTTCCCGCTCAGAAAACATCACTCGCGCTGAGGCCAGTGAGCGCTCAGACCTGATCTCGAGCACCTCCTATGAGGTGGTCCTTGACCTGACGTCAACGGGACCAACATTCACGACCACCACGACCGCGCTATTCGCCTGCACAACACCCGGCGCCCAAACGTGGATTGACCTGATCGCACCCACCGTTGAATCTGTGACCCTTAATGGAACTGAGCTCACGGTCTCTGAAGTAGTCCATGGCGCCCGGATTTCACTTCCTAATTTGGAGGCGAGCAACACTCTCGTTGTCGTCGCCCAAGGAAAGTACATGAATACGGGCGAGGGCCTGCATCGCTTCATCGACCCCGTTGATAACGAGACCTACCTCTACACGCAATTCGAGTCCGCCGATGCGCGACGCATGTATGCCTGCTTTGAACAACCTGACCTCAAAGCCACGTTCACTTTGAGCGCCACCGCACCAGGAAATTGGAAGGTGATCAGTAATTCACCTATGGCGCAAGTGACCGAACACGACAATGGTTCCAAAACCTGGGAGTTTGAGCCCACCCCCATAATTTCCACCTACATCACAGCACTTGTTGCCGGTCCTTACTTCGAAGTGCGTGACGAATACGCGGGCCCATATGGAACCTACCCGCTGGGCATTTATTGCCGCCAGTCACTCTCTGATTATCTGGACTCCGATGAAATCTTCGAAGTCACCAAGCAAGGTTTCGCATTTTTCGAAGATCAATTCAAGGTCGGTTACCCCTTTGCAAAATACGACCAGCTCTTCGTCCCAGAATTCAACGCCGGAGCAATGGAAAATGCTGGGTGCGTCACATTCTTGGAAGACTTAATCTTCCGTAGCCGCGTCACCATTGCTGCATATGAACAGCGCGCAAACACAATCTTGCACGAGTTAGCCCACATGTGGTTTGGCAACTTGGTCACCATGACCTGGTGGGATGACCTTTGGCTCAATGAATCATTTGCCGAGTGGGCAGCGCATCACGCGAATGTGCATGCAACCCGTTACAACGATGCATGGACAACATTTGCCAACTTGCGTAAGGCCTGGGCTTACCGCCAAGATCAGTTGCCCTCAACCCATCCGATTGCAGCCGACATGGTTGACCTTGATGCGGTTCGGGTGAACTTTGATGGAATCACTTACGCAAAGGGTGCGTCCGCCCTTCGCCAGTTGGTCGCGTGGGTGGGCGAACCCGAATTCATGGCCGGGATCGGCGTCTATTTCAACAAGCATGCTTGGGGAAATACGCAGCTAAGCGACCTACTTACCGAACTGGAAGCAACAAGTGGACGGGATCTTTCCGGCTGGACCCGCGAGTGGCTACAAACAAGTGGCGTGAACCTACTGCGTCCAATTGTCACCGTTGATTCCGAAGGTAACTACACGTCAGTCGTTATCGAACAGGAACCACCCACCTCACCGATAGGCGTTGCACCAACATTGCGCTCACACCGGGTCGGTCTTGGCCTTTATGACCTCACCGATGCCGGGCTGGTGAAGCGCGAATTCATAGCTGTTGACGTCACCGGAGCCCAGACGCCGATAACTCAGCTTGTTGGCAAGAAGCAACCCGACCTCTTGCTGGTCAACGACGGTGATCTGACTTTTGCCAAAGTGCGTCTTGATGAAAAATCGTGGAAAACCGCGACCACCCACCTGGGTGGGATCTCAGATTCACTCGCTCGCGCTGTCATTTGGAGCGCCGCATGGGACATGACTCGAGATGCAGAAGCAAGCACCGGTGAATTCCTCGACCTTGTTTTGGCGGGAATTGAAAGTGAAAGTGACGTTGGTGTGACCAGCGGAGTTTTGCGTCAACTCTCAATGGCTATTGATCAATTTGCAGCCCCCATCCACCGCGAGGAGTACCGTCTTCGGCTGGCCCAGGCTTGTGAAGAACTCGCAGCAAAAGCTGCGGCTGGTAGTGACCATCAACTTGCATTTGCCCGCGTATTTATTGGCAACGCAACGACAAACACCCAATTGGAAACAGTTGCCGGACTCCTTGACGGCACCACCACTTGGGATGGGCTCACAATCGACACCGACCTTCGGTGGTCACTACTGCGAACATTGGTCAGCAATGGGGTTCGAGGGGATTCAGAAATTGATGCAGAACTGGAAACCGACAACACGGCAACCGGTCGGCGCCAAGCAACTCTGGCACTTGCTTCACGACCAACGATGCCAGCCAAAGAGGCAGCATGGGATGCCGTCATGCATAACAACACCCTTCCCAACACGATCATCGAGGCAACAATCGGCGGATTCCAAGACCCTGACCACCGCGACCTCATGGAAGCATTCGTTGATCGCTATTTCGAGGAACTCCCCAGTGTGTGGGAAGAACAGACCATGGAAATGGCCCAAGACATCACTTCGGGCATGTATCCGGTCTATGCAACATCACCTGCGTTGATTTCCAAGACAAATGAGTTCTTGGCAAAGACCACCATGCCAACCTTGGTTCGCTTGGTGACTGAGGGTCGAGACGGCGCCGAGCGGGCATTGCGCGCTCAAGCAAAGGATGCTTGAGTAGAAAATGCTTAGGCAGGCTCTTCGAGGTTGTACACCTTGGGAGCACGGGCATGCTCAGCCAAAACGATGAGGGCTTCGCGGACACCGCCGACTATGTCACCGGCATTAGCGCATGAAACAAATGCCAAGACAGCGAAGTCGCATGAGCGGTCATCGAGTGAGATATGGGCCTCTTTGCCTGTGACGATGTCAATCGTGCGGGCATCAGGATCAACTGCAATGAGAACGGCGGACTCAGCAGCAGGAAGTTGCGCGTGACGTGCAATAGCGCTCTCCCGCCCTTGAGCGAGTTCGCCAATATAAACACCAAAAGCCAGACCGGAGATCTCTCGAGCCAGCTTGACTGACCGAGTCAGGTCCCGGCGGGCCGTGTTACCAAGATGCATGTGCGCCACCCCCCACGAGAGTTGGTGCTTGAGCTGAAATTTCGGGGGGCAGGATCGAAGGATTCGGCGCAGCCGCATCACTTGAAATGAAGATTGATTCCGAGCCCGATGCAGAATCAAATTCGTCGGTGACTTTGCCTCGGCTGCTTCGGGTCCACGAGGGAGCCGCAACCGCTAAAACCACGATTATTGCGAGGGTTATGGGGATTCCAGCAAATATCAGTACAGCTTGTAATGCGCTCACCCCCCTAGCCTAATGTGCGCGATGGGGGCCAGCCCTTACGGTGGTGCCATGACGAGCGCGCAACCCATTGCCCCTATCAACTACCCACAACTCCCCGACAGCGGGATAGTTGATGACTTTCACGGTGTGAGCGTCCCCGATCCTTATCGATACTTAGAAGACCCACAGGATGCCCGCACCACCGAGTGGTTGCAGGAACAAGAACTTTTAATGGATGCCGAGCGGGAAACGTGGACATCACGGCCGCACTATGTGGATCGGGTGGGTGAATTACTCGGATCTGGCGCTATTTCCCCGCCATATATTCGTGGCAATCGCACTTTCTTCACCAAGCGTGAACCCGGACAGCAGTTCGCTGTTCTATACGTTCGCGACACCAATGACTCACATACGGATCCGCAAACCGCGCGAATCCTGATTGACCCGATGGCCATGGACCCGGAAGGTCACACGACCCTGGACAGCTGGCAGCCCTCAAAAGAAGGGGATCTCCTCGCTTACCAAATTTCACAGGGCGGAAATGAAGAGTCCGATGTCTACGTAATGAATGTTGAAACCGGTGAAACGGTTGAAGGCCCCATAGGTCGGTGCAGGTATTCCCCTATTGCTTGGCTCAAGGGTGGCTCTGCGTTTTATTATGTCCGGCGGATTGCACCAGAGTTGTTGCCCGAGAGTGAACGCCACTTTCATCGACGCGTTTATCTGCATACCGTGGGAGCTGACCCACAAACCGATGTTCTCGTGTTTGGCGCCGGCATGAACATGACCAACTACTACGGAGTCAGCGTTTCACGTGACGGACGCTGGCTCGAGGTGTCATCGAGTGAGGGAACTGAACCGAGAAATGACTTATGGATTGCTGATCTCACAACTAGTGACCCAGCAAGTCCTTCATTTGAACTTGTTCAAGGCGACGTTGATGCACAAACATCAGTCACCTTTGGCAGAGATGGTCGCGCATATATTTTTACCGACCGAGATGCCCCCCGCGGAACCGTGCTTGTGACAACCCCGGGTTCGTGGAATCCGGATTCCTGGACAACCCTGATTCCTGAGCCACAGGACTCGGTACTCGAGTCGGTCACCCTTCTTGATGGAGATGGCCTTGATCACGACCAGCTGCTTGTCGTGCACACGAGCCACGGTGTTGCCCACATGGCAATGCACGCTGCAGCTGATGGCGCCACCCTTTATGAGATCGAGTTACCCGGCGCAGGGACAATCGGTGGCCCCGTTGAACATATTGATGGTGGCCCAATCACCTGGATCGTCTACACCGACCACACGACCGTTCCCACGGTGTACGAATTTGATGCCCGCACACGGCAACTCACCTTGTACGCGAATCCCCCCGGTGCGGTAACTGCGCCGGAGGTCCACTCTGAACTGATCACATACCCGTCACTGGATGGGACAACAGTTCGCATGTTTGTTATCTCACCAACCGGAACGCCGGATCAGCCCCGACCAACAATTCTTTATGGCTACGGCGGCTTTGGTATCCCACTGCAACCGGGATATAGCGCAGCGATTCTCGCTTGGGTTGAATCCGGGGGTGTGTGGGCAATTGCAAACCTGCGAGGTGGCGGCGAAGAGGGCGAAGAATGGCACCGCGCCGGGATGCTGGCCAACAAGCAAAACGTCTTTGACGATTTTCACGCAGCCGCTGAGTATCTGATTTCCCAAGGCTGGACAACGAGTGAGCAACTGGGAATTTATGGTGGTTCAAATGGTGGCCTGCTCGTTGGTGCCGCAATGACCCAGCGCCCAGACCTGTTCAACGCCGTGGTGTGCGTAGCACCACTTTTGGACATGATTCGTTATGTCGAAAGTGAATTAGGCCCAACGTGGACGGTGGAGTATGGCGACCCAGCCGACGCCGAGCAGTTTGGTTGGCTTCATGCCTATTCGCCTTACCACCGGGTGACCAACGGAACCGACTATCCAGCAACCATGTTTGCGATCTTTGATAATGACACCCGCACAGATCCCATGCATGGCCGCAAAATGGCGGCAGCCGTTCAAGCCAATACCGCTGGGACTCGGCCGATCTTGGTCCGCACGGAAAAAAATGTCGGCCATGGGGCCCGATCATTGAACAAGTCGATTGAAGAAACTGCCGATACGTTAGCGTTCATGTCGCGCTGGACCGGACTAGATCGCTAAGGGGTATCACATGGATTGGGATTCGATCTCCAAGGCAATTGAGTCATTCCGCGATGGCCCATGGGATGCGCCATTTCATATTGCTCTGATAATTATTTTTGCCCTAGTGGCAACTAAATTCTCTTCAATTGCGATTAACCGTGTCGTGAATCGCGCCACGAAAAAAAGCACGGGAATTGATTTTGCGAATTTAAGAAATACAACAGATACCCAGTCAGTTACCGATCAACTACTACAAAATCGAGTATCACAACGTGCGCATGCCCTTGGCTCCTTGGCAAGGAGTATTGCCGTCATTGTCATTTGGTCTGTGGCCGTTATTACGATCATGACCGAAGTCGGAATCAATGTTGGTCCCCTTCTTGCCAGCGCCGGCGTCCTTGGAGTCGTTCTCGGATTTGGCGCCCAAACTCTGGTGGCTGATTACCTCGCTGGTGTCTCAATGGCGTTGGAAGATCAATTGGGTGTGGGTGACGTAGTTGATTGTGGCGTCGTGTTGGGCACCGTTGAACAGGTTGCCCTGCGCTACACGAGAATCCGGGATTTTCTCGGGGTCGTTTGGTACGTGCGAAACGGCACCATTACCTATATCGCCAATCAAAGCCAAGGCTGGACTTACGCGGTCGTTGATTTTGCCCTTGACATCGACGCAGATTTAACCAAGATCCGTGAAGTAGTTGACGCCGAAGGTCAACGTATCGCTCAAGATTCCAGCTTCGACGCGGTCTTTATGGACCCACCCGTCTACGCCGGATTAGAAGAGGCGCGCGGTGATGCAATCGTGGTTCGCGTGATGGCCAAGGTTGTCCCCGATCAGCAATTCATAGCTGCTCGACTCTTACGTGAACGGATTAAGGGAGCATTGGATAAAGCCGGACTACACATTCCGCTCGCCCAAATGCAGATTATTGATGGCTCAGTCAAAAGCGAACCAGTTAATGATGGGCAAAACACTCAATGAGCGAGTCCGAGTTGACACCTTATGAACGTTTCGGTGGGCACGAGTTCTTCACTAGCCTCGTTCATAATTTCTATCAACGAGTTCCCAATGATTCGATTCTGGGCAAGATGTACCCTCCTGACGACTTTGAGGGCGCCGAGTGGCGCCTTCGCTCATTCTTGGAGCAGTACTGGGGTGGACCCGAGACCTACAGCGAAAAACGCGGACACCCTCGCCTTCGTATGCGCCATGTCGGATTCCACATTGACGGTGAAGCGCGTGACCGCTGGCTCGCGCTGATGGCTGCAGCAATTGCCGACCAAGGAATGGATGCCACGTTGGAATCAGAGTTGTGGACATATCTAGTCTCTGCGGCCTACGGCATGCAGAACGTTGCCGATGAAACACCCGGACACCAATCATCAATACCTCTAACGGAGGCTTAGCCGTGCCCACCGGCAAAAATGAATGGTGGCGTGATGCCGTCATTTATCAGGTGTACCCACGCTCATTCGCAGACAGTGATGGCGACGGGATAGGAGACATCCCGGGAATCCTGAGCCGGGTGGACTACCTCGATAACTTGGGTGTCGACGCCTTTTGGATATCACCTTTTTATGACTCCCCCCTACTTGACGGTGGTTACGACGTCACTAACTACCGACGTGTTGACCCGCGCCTAGGCAATGTCACAGACGTAGAGGCTCTGCTCACAGCAGCGCACCGCAAGGGCATCAAAATCTTTATGGACATCGTGCCCAACCACACGAGCCGCGAACACGCTTGGTTCCAAGAAGTTCTCCACTCCGAACCGGGCTCACCCGCATGGGATCGCTATGTGATCAAAGAGGGCAAGGGCAGCAACCACGAATTGCCCCCCAACAATTGGAAGAGTATTTTTCGCGGCGACGCCT
>CAMAVT010000083.1 GCA_945861775.1 Bifidobacterium breve | reverse complement strand
AAATGACTTACGTGCCGGGCTGGCCGAGGTAGCCAAAGTTGGCTTGACCAGCGATCCCAGTATTTTGGAAACCATCTTGACTGAACGTGAGAACTGTTTTGACCCAGAAAAGGAAATCGTCACCTCGCTCATTGAGCGTGCCATCGCGGTCAAGGCAGCAGTGGTCTCTCGTGATTTCACTGAGCAGGGTGGCGCAGATTTGGGTCGTGAAGTGCTCAATTACGGACACACGTTCGGGCATGCGGTTGAGAAATATGAGAATTACCGATGGCGGCACGGGGCGGCCGTCTCTGTGGGGATCATGTTCGTCGCAGAGTTGGCCAATATTGCAGGCCGTTTGCCAGATAGCGATCTTCAAGTACACCGCGATGTTCTTGAGGTGATTGGCCTTCCCACTACCTACCCGGCCGGGCGCTGGGAGTCATTGTTCTCAACTATGAAGGTAGACAAGAAGACTCGTGGGGACCTGCTGCGCTTTGTAGTCCTTGACGGGATCGGAAAACCGGCGATCCTTGAAGGCCCAGATCCATCCCTTCTTTTTTCGGCCTATAGCAACCTGTCCTAATCACTTCTGGCGCAAGATTGAGTAGAGTTTGGCCATGGCGCAACGGGTCTTGGTAATTAACGGACCGAATCTAAATCGACTTGGCAGCAGGGAACCCGAGATCTACGGAACCTTGTCCTATTCCGATCTCACCAGTGCCGTGTTGGAAAAAGCCCTTGAGCTTGGATTAGAGGCTGACATCCGGCAGAGTAATAGTGAAAGCGAAATCATTGACTGGTTGCATTTGGCTGCCGAGTCGAAATTACCTGTCATCATGAACCCCGCAGCATTCACGCATTACTCCTACGCGATCGCAGATGCGTGCGCAATGCTGGTTGAACCTCTCATTGAAGTTCACATAAGTAATCCTGGTGCCCGTGAAGAATTCCGGCATCATTCAGTAGTTACCCCGTCAGCAACCGGCGTGATTGCTGGTTTTGGCGTTGATTCATACCTATTGGCCCTTCATGCGCTCTCGCGACTATTGTTGTCCAAGGCTTAGAAGGATTCTAGGAAACCGCTGGATTAATGATCAACATAGAGATAGGGCACCTTGGTGGCAACCAGTAATGATTTAAAAAATGGCGTCGTTCTCAATATTGATGGACAGTTATGGACGGTCATTGATTT
Organism: Bifidobacterium breve; assembly: GCA_945861775.1. Classification (GTDB taxonomy): domain Bacteria; phylum Actinomycetota; class Actinomycetes; order S36-B12; family S36-B12; genus UBA4592. The sequence goes on along the minus strand of CAMAVT010000083.1, from coordinate 9,061 downwards.
TCAGCACGTTAAGCCAGGCAAGGGCGGAGCATTCGTTCGTAGCAAGTTGAAAAATGTGCTCACCGGCAAGGTTGTTGATAAAACATTTAACGCCGGAGTCAAGGTGGAGACAGCATCTGTGGACCGCCGAGATATGCAGTACCTCTACCGTGATGGGGACAGTTGGGTCTTTATGGACAACAACTCCTACGAGCAATTTCCGGTTCCTGACTCGATTGTGGGAGACAGTTCAAAGTACCTCTTGGAAAATCAAACCGTCCAGGTAGCAATACACGATGGAAACCCGATTATCGTGGATCTACCAGCATCCGTTGAGATTATGCTCACCTACACCGAGCCAGGACTTCAGGGAGACCGTTCAAGTGGCGGCACCAAACCCGCAACTTTGGAGACAGGTGCTGAAATTCAAGTACCGCTGTTTATCGAATCCAATACCAAAGTAAAAGTAGACACACGTGATGGTTCATATCTTGGCCGCGTGAACGACTGATGTCGGCTCGCGGAAAAGCCCGCAAGCGCGCTTTGGACATAATTTTCGAGGCAGAGTCCAAGCAAGTTCCCATCTTGATGGTATTGGGTGAACACGTTCGTCGGCGCGAAAGTGAAGGCGACCCTGAACTCAACGCGTATGGTGTTGAATTGGTTAATTTCATTGCGGCAAATCAATCACAGATTGACAGCGAAATAACTTCGAATTCCCAGGGTTGGAGTTTGGAACGAATGCCCGATGTTGACCGTGCGATTTTACGCGTTTCGGTTGCTGAATTGTTGTTTATGCCAGACACACCACATGCTGTAGTTGTTAGCCAAGCGGTTGAATTGGCGCAAAGCCTGTCAACAGATGACTCCGGTTCATTTGTACACGGTGTCTTGGGCGCCGTTTCACGTTCATTGGATTCATCGGCTCAAGCCGGCTAGATACTGAGCGGCTAGATACTGAGCGGCTAGATACTGAGCGGTTAGATTCTGAACGGCTAGATACTGGGATTAACCAAGAGTGTTATCTCCCCCGGATCATTTTCTTGCTCACCTAAGGTCGCGCTAATCGTAATATCAAAGCCATTACCTATTGCGCCATAGACAACGATCGTTTCCGTTGACAGGTCCGAAATTGGTTCCACGATGAATGTCGAATCAAATTCGGTTAGAAAATCTTTCTGGATTGTGAATACATCACCTTGAACCATCCACGTGGCAACCGCTGTGCGCTCATCAATAACAGAAACCGCAATTAAAGAGCCGATAGGTGTTGGTACCCCTTGGGGCCAATCCTGTGGCAACGTTAAATTTGTGCCAACTTCAAGCTCATTGCCTGAGCCATCATCGAGGTGGTCATCTGTTGGGTCCGATTGTTCAAAATGATTGCCAAGCTCACTCGTGGGTGCCGCATCAGGTGTACTTGAGCAGCCAGCCACACAAATAGCCAGCATGAAACCACAGGTAACTATGGCGATTTGTGAGCGCAAATTCATACCAACATTATGTGCCCCGGGTGGGATTCGAACCCACACTGGACGGTGTTTGAGACCGCTTCCTCTACCGGTTGGGATACCGGGGCTAGGGGGCATAACCCTACCGATGCATCGCTACGTCCTAGCCTTGCCCTATGCGCAGCCATCCGGATCAAGATACTGGGGACCCAATGCCTGCTTTGCGTGTATTAATAGCTGAAGATGAAACTCTGATCAGGCTCGATCTGGCTGAGACCCTCGTTGAACTCGGGCTGGACGTTGTTGGTTCGGTGGGCAATGGCCAGTTGGCTGTTGACGCTGCGAGAGTTTTGAAACCTGATGTTGTTCTCATGGACATCTCGATGCCGGTGCGGGATGGGATAAGCGCCGCGAAGGAAATAATCTCCCTAGAAATGGCCCCGGTTGTGCTTTTGAGCGCATTTTCACAGGTTGACCTGGTCAAGAGCGCCGCCACAGCCGGAACTTTCGGGTACCTGGTAAAACCTTTCACGGGCGTTGAAGTGCGGGCTGCAATAGTCCTCGCAAATGCTCGGTGGCAAGAATTCGTAGGGCTGAACGCGGAGTTGGAGCGGCTAAAGACGAGGAATCATTCCAGCGGGGTTGTGGATCGGGCTAAAGGCGTCCTTCAGGAATCGGGGATGAGCGAGGAAGAAGCTTTTACGTTCCTACGCAGGGCCGCCATGGACAACCGGTTAACAATTGCCGAAGCGGCCGTGAAAATCGTCGGGAATGGCGAAGATTTGCCTTTCTAAGGGGTTACCCCTGTGCTATGAGGTCACATTCCCATCACAAAATGGAGAAATACGGTCGACGGAGTTTGATTGAACGCGGGGATGTCTTAGTCTAAGCCCTTGGTTCGGGTAACCGAACGAGTAATAGTGGCAGCACACGCTGTGACTTTCGTTAAATCAAGGAGAATGCATGAAGCGCACTATGGTCCTTAAGACCGTGGCTGTGTTGGGTGCGGCATCCCTCGCTCTCGCTGCTTGCAGCAGTGAAAGTGAAGATACCACCGCCAGCGCAACCGCAGAAGAAACCTCAGCCGAGGCAACAGCCGAGGCAACAGCTGAAGCCGCAGAAGAGTGCGCAAGCACTTCTTTGGTTTTGGGAACGATGCTCCCAGCAACAGGTGACCTTGCATTCCTCGGCCCACCAGAGTTTGCCGGCGTTGAATTAGCACTTCAAGAAATTGACGCTGCAGGCGGCGTCCTCGGCTCACCAGTTACCTACATTGAGGGTGACTCAGGCGATACGACTACAGATATTGCAAGCCAGACTGTTGATTCTCAGCTCGCACAGGGTGTCAATGCAATCATCGGCGCTGCATCATCCGGTGTCTCGCTCACCGTAATCGACAAGATCACGTCAAACGGTGTTGTACAGTTCTCACCAGCCAACACTGCTCCAATTCTGACCACCTATGCGGACAACGGTCTGTACTTCCGTAACTCACCATCTGACGTTCTTCAGGGTGCGGTTATTGCGCAAGACGCAGTTGACGCCGGATTCACCAAGATGGCAGTAGTTGCTCGCCAGGATCCATACGGTGAAGGCCTTGCAGCAGCAACGGTCAAGAACTTCACAGAAGCCGGTGGAACTGTGACGACCGACCTCCTTTATGACCCAGCAGCACCTTCATTTGAAGCTGAAGTAGCGGAAATCAAGGCTGGCAAGCCAGAAGCCGTTGCAGTTATTGGCTTCGAAGAGAGCGTCAAGCTCATTCAGGAAATGATCAAGCAGGGTGTTGGCCCAGGCGACGTTCAGCTGTACTTGGTTGATGGAAACCTTTCCACGACCGCGTTTGCTGAGTTCCCAGCCGACACAATGAAGGGCACAGTAGGTACCGTTCCATCAGGTTCAGTCGATATGACAACCTTTAATGAGCGTCTACTTGCATTCGACCCAGCCCTGACTGACTTCAGCTACGGCCCACAGTCATATGACGCTGCCATGGTAATTGCCCTGGCTGCTCATGCGGCTGGCTGTGCTGACGGTGTAAAAATCGCAGCAGAACTACCTAACGTTGCCGGCAACGGTGGCGAAATGTGCTCCACGTACGCCGATTGCATTGCACTGCTTGATGCAGGCACCGACATCGACTACATGGGCGTCACCGGAGGCGTTGACTTCAACGAATTCGGCGATCTCCTTGAGGGCACCATCTCAATCAACGAGTACTCCTCAAATACTGAGTTTGCCGAAAAGGGCTCAGTAACATCGGTAGTTCCACTGCCGTAGTAGTGACTCGCTAGCAGTAAAGACTGTGGCCCCGCACCGAAAGGTGCGGGGCCACAGTCTTTCCACTTCATCAGGCCATGTGCTTATCTGGCTTCACCATTTCACCAATTAATGTCGAGTGGCTTTAATTGAGAATGGGTCTGAAGTAGTGTGGTCTTTGGTAAGAGAATCATTTTTTTCGAACACGCTGTTACTTTCGTCTACCAAAGGAGAATGCATGAAGCGCACTATGGTCCTTAAGAGCGTGGCTGTGTTGAGTGCTGCATCCTTCGCTCTGGTTGCTTGTAGCAGTAACAGTGAAAGTGCAGATACCACCGCCAGCGCAACCGCAGAGTGCACGAGCACTTCTTTGGTATTGGGAACACTGCTCCCAGCAACAGGTGACCTTTCATATCTTGGCCCACCAGAGTTTGCCAGCGTTGAGTTAGCACTTGAAGAGATTGACGCTGCAGGCGGTGTTCTCGGTTCACCGGTTACCTACATTGAGGGTGACTCAGGCGATACGACGACAGATATTGCTAGCCAGACTGTTGATTCCCAACTCGCACAGGGCGTGAATGCAATCATTGGTGCCGCAGCATCAGGTGTTTCCTTGACGGTAATCGACAAGATTACGTCTAACGGTGTTGTTCAGTTCTCGCCATCAAACACAGCTCCGGCGTTCACCACTTACGCGGATAATGGACTCTATTTTCGAAATGTGCCATCTGATGTGCTCCAGGGTGCGGTTATTGCACAAATCGCAGTAGACGCCGGAATCACCAAGTTGGCAGTAGCTGCTCGCCAGGATCCATACGGTGAAGGCCTTGCAGCAGCAACGGTTAAGAGCTTCACAGAGGCCGGTGGATCAATCACAACTAACCTCCTTTATGACCTAGCCGCACCTTCATTTGAAGCTGAAGTTGCCGAAATCAAGGCTGGCGATCCAGAAGCCGTCGCAGTCATTGGTATCGACGAGAGTGCCAAGTTCGTGCAGGAAATGATCAAGCAGGGTGTTGGCCCAGACAAGATTCAGTTGTATTTGTTTGATGGAAACCTTTCCCCCACCGCGTATGCTGATTTCCCAGCCGGCATCATGGCAGGCACCGTTGGCACTGTTCCCACAGGTTCAGTTGATTTGACAGATTTCAATGAACGCCTGCGTGCATTCGACCCAGCCCTCTCTGACTTCAGCTACGGCCCACAACAGGCCTATGACGCCGCCATAGTAATTGCCTTGGCTGCTCAAGCGGCTGGCTGTGCTGACGGTGTAAAAATCGCAGCAGCACTACCTAACGTTGCCGGTAACGGTGGCGAAATGTGTTCCACGTACGCCGATTGCATTGCACTGCTAGATGCAGGCACCGACATCGACTACATGGGCGTCACCGGAGGCGTTGACTTCAACGAATTCGGCGATCTCCTTGAGGGCACCATCTCAATCAACGAGTATTCGTCAAATACTGAGTTTGCCGAAATCGGCAAAGTGACCGCAGTGGTCCCACTGCCGTAAGAGTAACTCGCTAGCAGTACAAGTTGTGGCCCCGCACCGAAAGGTGCTGGGCCACAGACTTTTTCTAAGAAAAGCTTTTTGTGAGAGAAGTATTTACGCCTTAGCGAGTGTTCCCAAGTAGAGCTCGATGACCTTGGGGTCGTTAGCGAGGGATTGGCCGGTTCCCGTGTAGGCATTCTGTCCTTGGTCAAGGACGTATCCACGGTCAACAATCTGCAGGCATCGGGCGGCATTTTGCTCAACGATAATCACGGTGACACCTGTGGCATTGATTTCCTTGACCCGGACAAAAACTTCATCTTGCAGTGCTGGGCTCAGGCCGGCACTGGGCTCGTCTAATAACAGCACGCTGGGAGCCATCATGAGGGCCCGGCCCATTGCCACCATCTGGCGTTCCCCGCCGGACAGAGAACCGGCACGTTGCTTGCGTCGGGTCCCTAAGGTGGGAAATAGATCTACGACAGCAGCAAATCGGTCAGGGAAAGACTTTGGATCTTGGAAAGCCCCCATTTGCATATTCTCCTCAATGGTGAGGGAGGGGAAAACGTTGTTGTTTTGGGGGACAAAACCAACACCTCGCTTGACGAGTTGGTCAGCGCGAAGGTTCGTGATGTCCTCGGTCCGCAACGTTACGGACCCGGTATTAATATGAACGAGGCCAAACAGGGCTTTAAGTAGTGTTGACTTCCCGGCGCCATTGGGGCCAATAATGCCTACCAGTTCGCCTTCATGGGCGTAGAGATCTGCTTCATTGAGGATATTCACGCCAGGGAAATATCCAGCCACAAGTTTATCGGCCCTGATGAGGGCTCCGAGCGCTTGCGCCTCGTGAATCTGGGCAGGAGTTGCAGGTGAAGCGTTTGGGCGCTGCGTGGCGTTGATATCGATTTCTGACTCAAACTCGTGGGCGCCATCGGGGCTGTCGATTGTGGGAAGGTCGCTGGGTTCGCTGAAGGTCATGTGGTTCCTCCTTGGGAATCGTCGGTGAGGGAGGCGCCATCGGCCGTGAGCGCACTACCGTGGCGTGAGCCGAGATAGGCCTCAATCACCTGGGGGTCCTTCATTACGGCATCGGGTGGTCCCTCAGCAATGATTTGACCCTGAGCCATCACAATCACCCAGTCACTTATGTCGTGCACCATATCCATGTCATGTTCAACGAACAGGACCGTTGTTCCTTCTTCTCGAATGTTCTTGATATGACCGAGCAGGCTCTGGGTCAGGGCGGGGTTAACGCCGGCCATTGGTTCATCAAGCATCACGATCTCGGGACCGACCATGAGCGCACGAGCCATTTCAAGCAGTTTGCGCTGGCCTCCAGAAAGTGAGCCGGCAAAATCACCTATTTTGGCATCAAGGTTAAATCGGCCCAATAATTCCATTGCGCGATCTGTGTTTGCCCGCTCTTGGGCTTTCCAGGTAAATGGCAACAGGGCTTTGAATACTCGCTCACCGCTTTGACCGCTTGCGCCAAGCAGCATGTTGTCCATCACGGTCATGCGCGAAAGGGCTTTGGTGAGCTGAAAAGTGCGAACCATCCCCATCCGTGCCAGTCGATAGGGAGCCTTACCCGCTACCGGTGTCTTGTTGAACGTCCATTCGCCGGAGTCTGGATTGTCGAAACCGGTCAACAGATTGAAAAGGGTTGTCTTACCTGCGCCATTGGGGCCGATGAGTGCCGTGATCGCGCCTCGTTGAATTTCAACGTGGGTTACATCAACCGCCTTGAGTCCACCAAATTGGCGACTTACCTGGTCGGCAACCAAAATGGGATCAGGCTTTGGTGAGCCGGGAACCCGAGCGACATCACGCAATGCTTCAACGGCTGCTGCACGACCGGGTGTCATCTTTGCGGTGTTTTCGGTATTAGCGGGCATCAAGGGCCAACTCCCTTCGATCGCCGAATATTCCTTGTGGTCTAAAGATCATGAGCAGCATTAATCCAAGGCCCATCAGCATGAATCGGATGGATCCGACGTCGGTTGGGGTGAGGAAAGCGATGTAGCCGTTATTAATTAATGAGCTGAGAACCTCGCCGAAACCGGCGAGGAGGAACCAGAAAATCACGGTTCCCACGATGGGACCAAACACTCGAGCCGCACCACCCAAAAGCAGGATGGTGAATACGAAGAAGGTGAAGTCTGGTTGGAATGTGTCCGGCTGCACTGATTGCTTGGCAACAGCCCACAAGATACCGCCGAATGCCGCAATGCCACCACCGATGATGAGGGCTTGCAATTTGTAGACAAAGACGTTTTTGCCCAATGAAACAACGGCATCTTCATCTTCACGAATTCCTTTGACCACGCGACCCCACGGGCTTCGCACCAACCCCCACACGAACAGGGTGAAAAGCAGCGCAAGACTCCAGCCGACAATGACAACCCATAGATCTTGACGGCTCCAACTAAGCAGGGGGAGTGTGAAATCTGTTGGCAGGGGATTGAGGTCGTGGAATTCCTGTCCAAGCTTCCCGTTGAGACCTTGTGCGCCACCGAATACGTCTTTGAAGGCGATTGAACGAACGAGCAAACGCAGTAGCTCGCTAGCAGCGATGGTGACAATCGCAAGGTAGTCCGCCCGCAATCGCAGGGTCGGAATACCCAGCAAGAGTGCCAAAAGCGTCGATGTAATGAGCGCCACAATTATGGAAAGCCATAAACTCAAATCGAAAGTCAGAACGATGACGCCGACGGCGTATGCACCGGCGGCGACAAATGCAACCTGGCCGAAGTTAAGCAGGCCGGTGTACCCAAATTGAACATTGAGACCAATAGCAGCGAACAGGTAAATAAGTGCGGTGACTCCGAAGGCTTGAGTGATGGTGAGGGTGAAAACTTGACCAATGTCCATGCTGATCAACCCACCCTTTCTTTTCGTCCAAGCAAACCTTGAGGCCGAACCAACAAGATAAGAATCATTAAGAAAAGGGCCCCGACTGTCTTCATTTCAGTCGGAATAAACAAGGTGGTCATCTGAATGAAGATTCCGACAACCATGGCACCAACAATGGCTCCATAAATAGTTCCTAAACCACCCAAAATAACTGCCGCAAATAGTACGAGCAAAATTCGCTGTCCCATATTCCAGACGGTGTTTTGAGTCAGGCCAAGATAAATGCCAGCAAAAGCTGCAAGGCCCGCGCCAATGATCCACACGACCGAGATAACGCGCTCTACGTCAATTCCAGTGGCCGATGCGAGCGCAGGGTTATCAGATACCGCGCGGGTGGCCTTACCAATTCTTGAACGTTGGAGCCAGATCACGGTTGCGGCGAGAGCGACGACGGCCAATGCCCCCAGGATGAGCGCTTTTGGGGTGGTATTAAAAGGCCCTAAAGCTATCCCCGATTGTCCGGCAAATTGCTTGTAGCTTTGTGGTGCACCGCCGAAGAAGAGAACGAGTGCGTATCGAAGGAAGATCGCCAACCCGATACTGACGATCATGGCAGCGATGAGCCCCGTCTTGCGCCTACGCAGGGGTCTCCAAAGAATCCGGTTTTGCCCCCATCCAAATACAAAAGCTGCGAAAACAATGGCAATTGGAGCAGCGATAACAATGTTGAGCCCTGCCGTATTAAAGGCAAGAGCGGTGAATGCACCCAAAGTGAGGAGCTCTCCGTGGGAAAAGTTGGTCAAACCGGTTGTGCCGAAGACCAAGTTCAAACCTACGGCGCCTAGAGCAATTACCAGTCCATAGAGAACCCCGTCGAGAAAAAGCTGAATTACGCGTTCTGCCGTCCCCGAGTCATCCGCCACTATGCCCGACTCTCCACCCTCGGATAGCCCAATGATGATTCTTTTCTCGCCGCCGAGTACGAGAAGTGACCTAGTGGCATCGGCCTCATTGTTTAAGGCAA
>CAMAVT010000082.1 GCA_945861775.1 Bifidobacterium breve | reverse complement strand
TGTTCTTCACATCTGCATAAAAATCAAACGACCAAGTGCCACCCTCACGCCCTACACCCGATTTTTTTGAACCACCGAATGGCGCTGCAAGATCCCGCACAAAGAAGCAGTTAACCCAAATCGTGCCAGCAACCAGATGTTGCGTGAATTCCCTAGCTCGCTCTTTGTCACCGGTCACAACAACTGCAGCAAGACCAAACTCTGTGCCATTGGCTAATTCAAGGGCCTCTGCGTCAGATGAAAAAGTTTGCAAAGTCAGAACAGGGCCAAAAATTTCATCAGTCAATATCTCACTGCCGGGTAATGCCTCACTCACCAATGTGGGCGTGAAATAGAGTCCGCCAAGCTCTGTATTGGGAGTGCCACCGAGTAAAATCTTTGCTCCCGATTCACGTGCTCGCTCCACATAACCCTTGATTTTGTCGAATTGTCGCGAGTGAATTTGTGGCCCAATTTGAGTGGACTCTTCCCGAGGATCACCCTGGACAATCAACTCCGCGCGGTCTCTAAATTTGTCAATGAATGTTGCGGCGATATCTTCGTGGACCAAGAGGCGCGTGCCTGCCAAGCAGACTTGCCCGGCGTTATCAAATTGTTCAACGGCAAGTGTCACAGCGAGATCGAGGTCAGCGTCGTCGAAAATAATAGTGGGGCTCTTACCACCGAGTTCGAAGGAACAGGGAGTTAGATTGTCCGCCGCAGCTTTGGCGACCAATTTCGCGGTAGGCACTGAGCCGGTGAACGAAATTCGTGAAATTCCGGGATGCCCAACTAGTGCATGCCCCGCTTCTGCCCCGAATCCATGGACAACGTTGAATACCCCGTCCGGCAGACCTGCGGCTTGGGTCAACTCTGCAAAATAGTTCGCTGTGAGGGGGCTCCATTCTGCGGGTTTCAACACCACAGTGTCACCAGCGGCAAGTGCGGGAGCAATTTTCCAGGTCGCCAACATCAGTGGCGCATTCCACGGAGTAATTAGTGCGGCAACACCCGATGGATCCCACGAGACGGCGTTGATATGTCCCCGCGTTTCAATGATGGGGTGGTGAAGTTCATTAATTGCCCAATCGGCGAAGAACCGAAGATTGTGGGCGACTCGGGGCATAACCCCTCTTCTGTGTGAACGTAGGAGTGCTCCGTTATCTCGGGTTTCGAGCTGAGCGAGCTCCTCGTTGTTCTCCTCCACGAGATCAGCAATTCTGTGCAAAATGGCGCCACGTTCTTGCGCGCTTGTGCGCGACCAGAGGAGAAATGCGTTACGTGCAGCGATGACGGCTTGGTCCACCTCAGAAGCACCACCGCGACTGACATCCGCCAAATGTGCACCGTCAATCGGGGAGTGATCCTCGAAGGTCTCAGGCGAGTCGACCCACAAGCCATTGATCCAATGTCGGGTCTCTACGGGGACCCCGGATATTTCAATATGGCTCACGACGACATCCTTAACTTCAGTAATCAAATCGTTTGGATCCTAACGGTATTGTGGCAGCACCGCTAGCCCTACGTCAGATATGATTTCCCAATGATTCAAGACCGAAGGCCACGAGTGGCCATTGTTGGTCGCTTCAGCGAATCGGCCAGTGCAATCCGGTACCGGGCGGTGCTCTCTGCCAGGGAACTGCTCGAACTCGTGTGGGCGGCCGGCGGCGAGCCGATTCAGTACCTGCCGACAGGTACAAGGGATTGGCAGGTGGAATTGAGTGAAATTGATGCCGTCATCCTGCCAGGCGGCGGCGATTTAGACCCTGCCCTTTACGGGGGCACGCTTGGTCCGGAAATCTACGACGTGAACAACCTTCAGGACGCCGAAGATTTGGAACTCGCCCGGAGAGCATTAGAGGCGGAACTTCCGGTCCTTGGTATTTGCCGTGGAATGCATGTCCTCAACGTGTTGCGAGGCGGCACCCTCAACGAGCACATGGATGAACCGCATCGACATGTTCTCCAATCAATTCAGGTACCCGTTGAAGCTGGATTGGGTCTGAGCGGGGTGGTGGAGATCTCCTGCTATCACCACCAATCGATCAAGGAACCGGGATCAGGGGTTGAAATAACCGCAGTGGCCGGTGACGGAACCTTCGAGGCTGTCTCACTTCGCTCAGGTGGATGGTGCAAAGGCGTCCAGTGGCACCCCGAGGATACGTGGCGAACGGATCCAAGACAGTTGCTGTTGATGCAAACTTTCATTCATCAATCGAGCGGTTGAGACAACACTCAGATTCATCGATCCTTGGGTTCCGGGGTTACAGCCATGCAAATGCTGCGTAACATGTCAGCTGCCTCACCGCGCTGCTTCTTGGGGATCTGCGAAACGACGTTTTTTTCTTCCGCATTAAATTTCGGAAACAATTTTTTCATTAAACGTCGACCCCTAGGTGTCAGCCGCACCATGACCAGTCGACCGTCAGTGGTTGATTTCTCTCTCGTGAGGAGATCGCGGCCCTCGAGAGTGGTCATAACCCCTGAAAGGGTTGCCTTGCTAAATCCCCCCTCGGCCGCAATGGTACGGGTCTCAATGGGCTCCCAGATCCAAACAACCCATAGGACAACAAAGGCGGTCCATGTCAAGTCGTGGGGTGCTAAAACCGTTCGTTCCATGTGATTCCGCACTGCATTTGCCGCACGGAAGAGATTGGATGCAACGGCCATTGCTTCGAAGTCGAGAACGAGTCCATCAAGTTTTTGCGCAACGGCCGACTCGGTCTCCGTAAGCGTGAATTCCCCAGCCACAATTAATCCTTGCTTTCTCGGTACTCAATCACGAGTTGCCCACGTCCGGTTGGCGCAGATCGAGACCCATTATCCCCTATTTTGACATTCTGCTTGACCATAGCCGAATCTAAGAGGCAGTATTGTGAGATAGTTTGTACCCAAACGATTTTATTGCCAGTTAAGGGGATTTAATGCGAGCATCTGAGGACGTACATCTTTCGGATTTGGATCTGTTTGAGGCGGGGCCACCCTGGGCATCATTTGACGCCCTCCGTGAACAAGATCCGCTTCATTGGGATGAGGAGTTCGACGGAGGTAAAGGTTTCTGGTCGGTAACCCGTTACACAGACATCGTGAATGTCCTTCGAGACACTGAAACGTTTTCGTCTGAAACTGGGACCGCGAATCTTGAGGAACTTGATCAAGAACAAATGGAGATTCGTCGGTCAATGTTGGAGACAGATGGAAAGCGTCATAGAACCCTGCGGAAACTCATGCAGCCAGAGTTCACGCCAAAGGCAGTCGCAGGTTATGAAACTTTTCTGCGAGGCCTAACGGCGACGACTCTTGACGCAGCCTTTGCCAAGGGATCCTTTGACTTTGTTGCAGATGTCAGTGCAGATTTTCCGATTCGAGTTCTGGCTCGCATGCTTGACGTCCCTGATGAGGACACCCCGAAGCTCATCGAGTGGGGAAATCGGATGGTAGGTAATACCGACCCAGAGCACGCCGATGTTCTTGCAAGTAGTCCAGAAAGTGAGCAATTTCGCAACTTGCCTTTCAGATCCCCCGCTGCTCAGGAAGTGTTTGATTACGGCTTTGCCCTTGCACACGAACGGCGAGGAAAGGATGGCAAAGATCTGGTCTCCACACTGGTGAACTCCACCCCCATTGATGGTATTCCCATTGATGACCGGGATTTCCGCAACTATTTTCTTCTCCTCGTGGTGGCCGGCAATGAGACCACTCGCCATACCATTAGTCACACAATGAATGCGCTCATGGACAACCCTGAACAATTGCGCAGGCTTCAGGAGAATCCGGAATTAATCCCGTGGGCGGTTGAGGAGTTTCTCAGGTATGCGAGTCCTGTTTATCACTTTAGACGAACTGCGACCAGGGATGTTGAGCTCCACGACAAAAAAATAGCACCGGGTGACAAGGTCGTGACTTGGTTCGCTTCAGGCAACCGCGATTCAAGGGTGTTTGATAACCCATACGAGTTTAATGTTTCACGTAACCCAAATGAACACATGACTTTTGGCCGAGGTGGCCCACACATGTGTTTAGGTAACGCACTTGCTCGATTAGAAATCAAAGTGATGTTTGAGGATCTTGTTCACCGGATTGATTCGATGGAGCACACAGGTCCGGTACGGCGTTTGCGTTCCAACTTCGTCAATGGGATCAAGGAATTTCCAGTGAAAGTTAAGTTGCGCTAGCGAAGTTATCAATGAAGTAGTCGACAAGATCAAATGCTCGCTGCGTGGAGATCGCATCGAGTGCGGTTGTGTGTTCAATCAGAATTTCAGGATCTTGACCATCCTCTTCAACTTGCGCCCTCCCACCCAATTCAAGCCAGGTAATGAGTGTTGTTCCGACAACCTCAGGGTGAAATTGGAGGGCAAGGTTTTTACGGAGCGCAAACGCTTGGGGTGCACAGGAGTTCCGTGCCAATTCCTGCGCCCCTGCAGGCGTCTTCCAGTTGTCGTAATGAAATTGAAACCATTGACCCGTAAGTTCTGGAACCTCAGACCAAACTGTTGACCAACCTATTTCGGGGCGGGAAGATCGGGAAACAGTGCCCCCATGGGCGCGCGCAAGCAGTTGACCTCCGAAGCAAATCCCGAGGACGGGAATTCCTGCGCTATCTGCATCCTGCAGCCATTGCATTTCGGGGAGAAGCCATTGTCCGATTGAATCGTCATCCCATGCGCCCCAAGGAGCTCCCATTGTGACGATGGCATCAAAATCTTGTGGCTGTGGATAAGTGAATTCGACATTTGGGGAATCAAAGGACTCGGGCGGCACCACAATCTGTTCAACTACTTCATAGCCGCGTTGTCTAAATCGCTCCCCGACTGGCCCTGGAGGGCTTGCGTGGTCATGCTCAATAAAAATTGCGCGCATTTGACTCCCTAGATCGGAAACTTTGAAGTATGGTGATCCCGTAGATCGTTGGTGCCCTAACGATCTCACATGATCACCAAAAGATACTGCAATTGCACATAGCCGCAACGCCAAGGAGCTTCCATGGAACACGATCTCTCTGAAATTCGAATTCGCCTGCAAGATCTGGGTATCGATATCTTGCGGCTGGTCTATGCCGACGTATTGGGAATAACTCGCTCGAAGGACCTCATGGTTTCCCAACTCGAGAAGTCTGCTCACAGCGGGCCAGCGTTTTGTCAGGGTGTGTGGGTCACTACGACTCACGGTGATGTTCTTGAAGGCCACGGCAGCATTTCTGATGGTCTACCGGATTTTGTTACCAAGCTCATACCCGAAACGATTCGCCCTGTTCCGTGGGAGCCGGGGTTGGCCATCGCAGTCGTTGACGCTTTTGAGCCAAGTGGTCAAGCAAGCCCGGTGGCACCTCGTTCGATTCTCAAGGGAGTCTTGGAAGGTTTTCAAGAACTGAATTTAGTACCGATTGTTGGACCCGAACTCGAGTTCTACCTAGCCAAGCGAACCACAGATGGGTGGGAGCGGATAATCAATAAGACCGGCCGGCCGTACACCACCGGTTCCCAGGTCGACCCTGATGGGACCTTCCTTCACATGATGCGCATGGTTGATCAACTCAACATTGGCGCATTCGCTGGGAACCATGAGTTCTCCCCATCGCAATACGAAATAAATTTGTGGCATGACGAGGCCATCTCGGCGGCGGACCGAACATTTTTGTTCAAGTCGGCCATTCAAGACATCGCATCCCAGCGAGGCGCCCTTGCAACCTTTATGGGCAAGCCTTGGAATGACGAAGGGGGTAGTGGGTTCCACCTGCACTTTTCTGTCACAGATCCCTCCGGAAAGAATCAGATGCACAACGGTGGCCCAGATCTCAGTGAAATCGCAAAGCAAATGATTGCTGGAGTCATTGCTCACGCAGATGCGATCTCTGCATTGAGCAATCCAACGGTCAATGCATTTAAGCGACTTGGACCTGACACCTTGGCGCCCTACCGAGCTAACTGGGGCTGGGATAACCGCAGCACCATGATTCGCATCCCACCGGAGCGCGGTAGTGGAACCCGGATCGAATTGCGAATCGGAGACGGTGCAGCAAATCCGTACGTGGCCATTGCGGCTGTCTTGGCGGCTGCGCTGGATGGCATCAAGAACAAAATGGTCCCGCCTGCACCCGTGGATGGTTGGTCCTATGAAGACGAATCTGCAGGGATTCTTCCCATGACCCTTGGCGCAGCGCTTGACGCGTTGGAAGCAGATTCAACACTTCGTAGCTACTTGGGCGCGACTTTCATTGAAACATTCATGACCCTTAAGCGAGACGAAGTAGAGCGCTACCTCGCTTCGGTCAAGAGCCAAGACACGCGTGATGTCACGGACTGGGAACTTGAGGAATACATCGAGGACTACTAGCCATCAGTTCTCGCGATCGATCCAGGCGTGTAAAAATCGAAACTAAACAGCGCTTGAGCGATCCTCGACCAGTCTGCCGCCGTTAAACGTTACCCCCACCTCGCGATAGTAGCCGCTGATGACTTCGTCGACAGGAAGCAGTGTGGCCGGTTCATCCCACGGCGAATCATGCAGGGCAAGGGTGGCCTCCGCCTTCCACGGTTGTCCCAGGTCTGCATCAATGCCTCCCATTGTGACCAACTGCCACAGTGATTGAGATTGTTCATTGGGATCCAGTGAAGGCATAACTCGGTGGTGCAACATGGGGTGAGCATTCACGAACCCGTTGGTGTCACTTGGTTCGGTGAGGGTCCACCGCCCAGTGGCCAATCGATGGTCGTATGCGGCAAGACTTGCTCCCAATGTGGCACCGGCTTCTACCCGTGGTGCAGCTTTCCCGTGGTTCATGACCCGTGTCATGTGAATGCTGCCTAACTTCTTGGGATAGCCCTGAAAAATTCCTCGGCCAATTGCGAAATCGGTGGTCACCCAAATAAGTGCACACCGGCTATAAGTGATGCCTTGATATGCGCACCGAATCACGGCAAAGGCCTCAAGATACTGGCTGCGGGCAGGGTCTAAGAGTTCAGTTCCACCCGTGCTGCATGACTGCCAATCTGCCCAAATAAAGGCCACGGCGCCGGGGTCTTCGGGTGCGAGGTCCAACTCAGGTGGCAGGAGGGCGCGCACGTTTGCCGGGTCCGTTCGATACTCCACGGTCAGCAGAGTCCCCGAGTAGAACCACGGCATGTTCGGTACGAGTGCGGAGCGCCCAGAGGGACTAAATGGCGGCAGAAATCCAGACATGGAAAGAGTTTAGGGCACGAACGGTAATCGTTTGCGCCCGAATGGTCACAATTTCCCTTTATTTACAAGAATTTTCCAAATGTGCTTGACCGCGCACCAACAAAGGAGAAATCTTGGCAACGCGATAGGGCGCAATCGGCGCCCAAATCAGTGAGGAGAGATATGTCAAACCTTCAACCCGCACCACCAGAGACTGAGGGAACATCCCTTGGCCGTGCCCGATTGGGCGTTTTCGGCATTGTCTTCTTCGTGGTAGCCGCAGCAGCACCACTGGTAGGAATGACGGGAGCCGTTCCAGTTGCGATCGTTCTCGGTAATGGCGCCGCAGTTCCTGGTACTTATCTCTTAGTCGGAATTATTCTTTTGTTGTTCAGTGTGGGTTACGCGACTATGAGTCACTACGTGACAAACACGGGCGCATTCTTCGCATTCATTGGTCGCGGACTAGGTGTTGCAGTCGGTGTGGGTTCTGCCTTCGTTTCTTTGGTTGCGTATCTGGCGATCCAGTTGGCCATCTTCGGTTTCTTCGGAGTTGTCATGGCGGGTGAAATGGCAGCACGATTTGGACTTGAGGCGGAATGGTGGATTTGGGTTCTCATTGCCTGGGCACTTGTTTTTGTACTCTCTTGGTTCAGCGTTGATATCGGAGCGAAGTTGCTGGGCATTCTGCTGATCTTGGAATTACTATCCCTCGCAATAGTCGGACTAGCAGTCCTCTTCTCGGGCGGTGGACCCGAAGGTATGCAACTGGGAGATTCCTTCCTGCCCTCAGCCATCTTCGCGGGTGCGCCAGGTATTGCTTTCGCCTTCGCCTTCGCGTCATTCATTGGATTTGAGGCAACAGCAATTTATGGCGAAGAAGCAAAAAACCCCAAGCGCACCGTTCCCAGGGCCACCTACCTTGCAATACTCGTGATAACAATTCTATTCGCCGTGGTCAGTTGGGCCATGGTTAGTGGGATTGGTAGCTCAGTGATTATCGAGGAAACGGTTGGCATTACCGGTGAACTAGCTGACCCGGCAGCGCTCCTTTGGGCCGTTACTGATCAGTACGTGGGTTCATGGCTGACTGAGATCATGAAGGTATTGGTTCTCACAAGTCTGTTCGCAGGATTGCTAGCATTCCAAAACTCGGCAGGGCGCTACTTCTTCTCTATGGGCCGAGCCGGAGTTTTACCGAAGGCTTTGGATCGAGTGAACAAGTACCGTGCACCTTCTGCAGGTTCAATTGCCACAACAGTGATCACCGGAATTGTCATTGTTTGGTTCGCTATTCAAGGCCTCGATCCATTTGCAAACCTCTTCTCATGGTTCAGTGCACTTGCAGTGGTGGCGATCGTGCTAGTTGAAATGCTGGTGTGTGTGGCGATCATCGCCTACTTCCGAAAGACGAAGGAAGATACGCGGCCCTGGAACACAATGATCGCACCGATTCTGGCACTCATTGGGCTGGTCGCAGGTGAATACCTACTGATTGCGAAATTTGCACTCTTAGCAGGTACGGCAGCTGATGGCAGCGATCCAACGGTTGATTCATTTGCACTCAATACGACCGGTTGGATTCTTGTTCTACTTCCGTTCGCCATCCTGATTCTAGGCGCAGTGTGGGGCAAGGCCCGAGTTTCCAAAGAAAACGAAGATCTGATCAAGGATCTCGTTAGTTAGCAAGTCATGTTTGAGTGGGCCGCAGTGTGAGCTGCGGCCCACTTTCATGTGCTTGCCGACAATGAATTAGAGGGACTATTCGAGATCAAGGTACTTTTCACGCCTCATCCCATAGGCCTTTTTTTGCTAATTTAAAAGCCTAGGAAGTAGAAAATGTGCAGTCATGGAACGCAGAGCACCCGTTGAGCAACTAAGCCTCGAGTCAATGAATCGCATGATAGATGTCGGCCTTGATCTATGTTACGAGCGCGGAAGCCCCGACAACCATCGCCGATTGAACATCCAAGACTGAGACGGAATCAAACAACTTGCGAGGTCTGCTACTCGCGGGAAGCGAGCCGCAGTGCGCGCTGCTGGGGACCTGACAGGGTGGTACCCATGTTGTTTAGCAGTTTGTTCGCCGCAGTAGGCGACAGCCCTACCAGCACCCGCACGGGAATTGTTCTGACCGCAGCCTTGGGGATGGCCCTCAAAGCATCAGCGCTCAACGAAACCAATGACACCACCGGCAGTTCCTGGATCTGCGCAGGACTGATCGCCGCACCCTGCTGCGCGCTGAAAGCACGCAGCACCGGACGCTTTAGGCCTTGCAGCGCACTGGGCGTCAACTCCGCGATTGCCTGGGCCGGGATGGCCCGCACCTGATCCGGACTCAACTGCGCCGTCTGTACCGCGGTGAATCCCGAGAACGCCGCAGGAGCCAAGGCCGCAATCTGAGCCGGTAAGATCACCGCGACCACCGACCCCGTTAAAGCCGACACATCCGACGCGGAGAACAACGCCAACTGCTCAGGCGTCACCGTGGGAATAAGTTGAGGCGTCAAAGAACCGGCATCTGGAACCACCACCGACGCAGCCGCCGTTGGCGTCGGAGTCGGAGTCGTAGTCGGAGTCGGTGTCGGCGTGGATGTACCTGCATCCGAACTACCATCGGAACTACCGCCGCCACCGGGCACCGCCGTGTAGGTGAAGCCACCGGTGCTCGTCGCGGTCTGTCCGTCACTATTCGTGACCACCACATTCGCCGCCCCGGCCGTCCCCGCCGGAGTAGTTGCCGTGATTGACGTGGACGACACCACCGTCGCACCTGTGACAGCCACCCCACCCACCGTCACGCCAAATGACCCACCCGAGGTGAAGTTTGTCCCCGTGATGGTGATCGCCGTACCCCCAGCAGCAGAACCCGTCGACGGCGAGATCCCCGAGACCGTCGGGGCCACCGGAGCTGCGGCTGCATCCCCGATTGACAGACCACCGATCGTGGCCGCGTAGATCGTGCCTCCGCTGACATACACCCCTCTCACGACGTTGCTGCCGAGGCCATCGACGGTGGTGTAGTTAGTGAAAGTGGTGCCGCCGTTCGTGGAGATGGACAGGCCGGCGGCCGTGGCAGCGTAGATCGCGCCTCCGCTGACATACACCCCTTGCAAGCTGCTGCTCCCTAGATTGTTACCGGCCTTGGTGTAGTTGGTGAAAGTGGTGCCACCGTTGGTGGAGATGGAAAGGCCACCGTACGTGGCGGCGTAGACCGTGGAACCGACCACGTAGACACCCTTGACGTATCTGTTCGACGTCGTCTTTGTGGTCCAGGTAGCGCCGCCGTCGGTGGACTTGGACAAGTACTGCTCGTATGTCGCGGCATA
>CAMAVT010000081.1 GCA_945861775.1 Bifidobacterium breve | reverse complement strand
CCCGAGAGGCGCATCTTCTCGGTTGTTGACATAAAAGAGTTTCCGCCAGCGTTATTGACCAAAATGTTGAGTTCGTCAAAATCCAAAGCGGTACAGATCGACTCAGTTGCGTCCTCAGAAGTGATGTCCGCAGATATCACCTGAGCGGTACGACCCAAATCCCGAATTTCCGCAGCGAGGTCCTCCAGTTTCTGAGCATCACGGGCCACCAGAGCGACGTCGGCGCCCGCTTGGGCAAAACTCACGGCAATTGCCCGACCAATTCCGCGCGATGCACCGGTAATCAGTGCGGTTTTCCCGGCCAGAACCTGTTCGGACATGAGCGCTCCCATTCAATTGGCTAGATTGTGTAAACCTAGTTTAGCGGCATTTTAGCCCGGCTCATCGAGCCTGAATCAAAACAGGGCAACACGGAAAATACGACTGGTTGAATTACTTGGTAAAGGTTCAGGGAGTGACGAGCACCTTTACATGCGCGCTGCGATTCTCGGCCAGCACCTCGAAACCCCCTGAGATCACATCGTCTAACCCAATACGAGTCGAGATGATCTCCTCGGCACCGATGATCCGCCCATCGCCCATCGCGGCAATGGCCTCGGGGAAGTCGGGCTTGTTGTAGCCCTTGCTCCCAACAATCGTGAGCTCCTTGAGCAGCACCTGCATGTAGTCACAAGGCGCCGGGGCGAGCCAAACAGCCAGGCTGACAATCGTGCCGCCCATGCGGACCGCACCGATGGCTGTGGCTATGGACTCTGGGGCACCGGAGGTCTCGAAGACAACGTCCACTCCCCGACCTTTGGTCATTTCCATAACGGCAGCCACGACATCGGTTGAGCTGGAGTCAATGACGGCCTGGGCACCGAGTCGGGCGGCGGTATCGGCGCGAGCACCGGGGCGCCTGACGCTCACCGCGGTGAATGCTGACCCGAAGGCCTGCGCACAAATCAAAGTCGTGAGGCCAATCGGCCCTGCACCGATGACGAGCGCGGTCTGACCCGGTCCGAAGTTGCCTTTGCGCATGCCATGCCAAGCGACCGTGATTGGCTCAATCAGTGCGCCCACTTCGGACGGCACGGAGTCGGGCATTTTATGAACGGTGTAGGCCGGAACGAGCGCTTGCTCGGCAAACCCGCCCCCAACATTGTGGACGCCGACAACCGTGAGGTCCGGGCACACGTGGTAATCGCCTGTGACGCAGAACTCGCACGTCTGGCAATACATGAATGGCTCAATGGCAACTCGTTCGCCGACCTTCACGTGATCGACACCTTCGCCCACCGCGGAGACCGTCCCGGCGAACTCATGTCCGAGAATGACGGGTGGCGAGTATCCCGACACGGTATCCGCCTCGAACTCGTGAAGATCCGAACCGCAGATCCCGCACCACTCCACGTCGATCTTCACCGTGCCGGGCACGACCGTGGGCTCGGCCACGTCCTCTAAACGAAAGTCGCCACGGCCGTTGCTGCCCCGGCCGTAGTACATGAGTGCCTTCATGGATTCCTCGTTTCGTTTAACGGAATGCAGCGTCAGAGGCGCTGCGCTCAATCGTGTGGTCGGTGGCGGTACGTTAGCGGAAACTGCCAGCCTCTGTCAGGTCATTGGCATCACCCGTAGTGCAGCGCATTAGGTGCGACGAAGCGGTGATGCGGGCCAAATTTTGCGCTAATTGACCCCCCACGTTGATGGTTCTGCATACTCTCTGCAGTTCCACTAGGTTGAAGCACGTGCCTTCTTCTACTTCGACCCCTTTCCGCGTTGGATTACTCGCCTATGGCGCAATCGGGCACGAGCACAATCTTGCGGTCGCAGCCACCCCTGGACTTGAACTTCGGGCAGTAGCCGACCTCAACCCCGACCGGGTCGCAGCAGCCCTTGAACTTGCACCGGATGCTGCCACCTTCTCCGATTCAATGGAAATGCTTGATAGTGGGCTGATCGACATCGTCGTGATCTCAACTCCCCCCAATAGCCACTACTCATGGGCCAAAGAATCCCTCAATCGTGGATTACATGTAATACTGGAAAAGCCGATGGCGCTTACAGCGCAGCAGTGCGATGAACTCATAGCGCTAGCGGTCGAGAAGGAACGCGTTTTAGTCGTCTATCAAAACCGTCGATTTGACCCGGACTTTGTCACGATGCGTCGCCTTATCCAAGAAGGCGCAATCGGTGAAGTATTTTCCTATGAATCCTTCGTTGGCGGATATTCGCGGCCTTGTGATTACTGGCATTCAATGTCAGATGTTTCCGGTGGAGCGATCTTTGACTGGGGTTCGCACTACCTGGACCAAATCTTGAACCTCTTCCCCGAGAAGGTCGCACACGTCAGTGGTCACAACCACAAGCGTCACTGGAGCCACGTAACCAATGCTGATCACGCTGAAGTCGCCATTACATTCGCTGACGGTCGCACAGCAAGTTTTGTTAATTCCGATTTGGCTGCAGAACGCAAGCCGAAGTTTTATGCGTTGGGAACGACCGGTGCAATCATCGGCCAATGGGACCCTACGGCTGAGCCTGCCGTAGCAGATCTACCCGCCAAATTATTTATGGTTGATTCAACAGGCACACGAACAAGTGTGGAACTTGATGTAGTACAGCCATTCGAATTCCACCGAGAGCTTTCCGCTCTATTGCACGACGGTTCCATCATGCAAGTACAGGCGGTTGATTCACGCGATGTCGTGGCTTTGATGGAAGCCGCAGAGACTTCTGCGGCAAACAATGGAATACCAGAGTCCCCACATCTGCTCAACAATTGATTAGAGAGACTAGTTACATGACTGAGCAAGGAAATGTTAACTGGGGATTTATTGGCGCCGGTGGTCTTGCAACGGGGACCACGGCGCAATCACTACACAATGCCAAGAACGCGACTCTTTATGCCGCGGCGGCACGCGATAAAGGCCGGGCCCAAAGCCTGTCACCCAAGATCGCCTATGACTCCTATGAAAAGCTCATTCAAGATCCGCAGGTTGACGCTGTCTACATTTCTCTCAACAACGACGCCCACCTACCCTGGATCATCAAATCACTAGACGCCGGAAAGCATGTTCTCTGCGAAAAGCCTATGGTCATGAATGCCGGTGACACGGTCACCGCCTACGCGCATGCACAAGACAAAGGACTGTTACTCGTTGAAGCAGTCTGGTCACTATGGCATCCGCGGGCCCAACGACTAAAAGAATTAATCTCCATTAACGCAATTGGTTCGCCTACAAATTACTTGGGTACTTTCACATTCGACGGTGTATCACCGGGCAACTACCGCCTTGATCCAACTAAGGGTGGTGGCGCACTCTATGACGTTGGGATTTATCCACTACATGCGCTGGTCGCACTACTCACCGAAGACACCAACTACACCGTCACCATGGCGCATGATGAAAAGCTCAACGAGCAGGTTGACATGACGATGAAAGCACAATTCAATTTCGAAAACCCACAATGCAAAGGCTCTGGAGCGATCGTTGCCTCATTTGCGATGCACCCCTCCCAGCGCTTCGTGCTCAAGGGATCTGAAGGTGAAATCACTCTCCCCGGTGATCAAGCATTCACCAGCTACAATCAGGAAAGCGAACTGACCATTACCGCCAATGGGGTCACGAGCACCGA
Organism: Bifidobacterium breve; assembly: GCA_945861775.1. Lineage (GTDB taxonomy): Bacteria > Actinomycetota > Actinomycetes > S36-B12 > S36-B12 > UBA4592. Next base: position 6,950 of record CAMAVT010000081.1, on the reverse strand, counting down.
AACATTTGTAGCCGTTGACCCATATCAATTGATGTTTGAAAACATGAGTGATCGAATCAGCGGAAACGGCGGTTGGCTTCCCAATCCCTGGCAATCGGTGCAGGTAGCGAAGATAGTTGATCAGGTATTCAAGTCGGCACTGGTTTGCGCCGAACGACCCTAATCACAATTGCAGTTGTGATCGCAATTTCCACAATCGCAAGTGATGCCGCCACCAATCCGGGGATACCTAAAACAGCAGCCATCACGGCCGTATTGGCGACGAGAACCATTCCGCCAACAGCCACACCTAGTGGAGCAGTGGGTGCCTTTCGGGCAAACCGAGCTGCAAATGGGGCGACGATTACCCCACCGATGATGAGTCCCAGAACAGCCAGCCAGGGAACACCGGAGTCACCCGCACCGACCAGGAACCCCATTGAGGCTGCAACAGCCACGAGGAACTCTGCAGCGCTGACGGTGCCAACAATGCGATGCGGCGCGTGACGCGTCACGGTCATCAAAGATGGTGTTGCCACCGGTCCCCAACCTCCGCCACCTGTTGCATCGACAAATCCGCCAAATAGACCGATTGGCCACAGATTCCGTGTTCGAAGGCGCACCGCCGGTATGAGTGACTTTCCGAATCCGAATCGAGCGATAATGCTGATTCCAAGGATGAAAAGGATTACCGCCATCCAGAGTCTGGCTCTATCTAGAGCAATATTTGTCAGGACTACCGCACCGATGAATGCGCCAAAAGCGCCCGGAAGACCAACGGCGACCAGTACCCGCCAGTCAACATTTCCTTCTCTCCAATGACTCACTCCTGAGGCGAAACAGGTTCCCACCTTTGCGGCATGTGTTCCAGCTGAAGCTGCCACGGCGCCGTAGCCCAAAACGGTGAGCAATGTCGCTGAAGTGACTCCAAAGCCCATGCCCAGTGTTCCGTCGACAAATTGGGCCATCCCCCCAACTAAGGCAAAAACGGTCACTGTGAGGAAGTCCATGGGTCAAACTTAGGTGATCAGGTGTGCGCACTCTCCTAGGCCTCATGGAAAGAGTGTTCCGATTCGCACAAGGAAACCCGACAAAGTAGGTGCAAAAGGGGGGTGTGCACCATGCCTTCGCCGGGTTTCTATTTATCACTATGGCAGAAAACAGCCTTTGACCTCGGACTGAACGAGCTCTAAGAACAAGTTTCTTCTAGAAGGGCCTTAAACGCACCATGTCGGCATCTAATTCACGAATTGAAGTGACACCCATTAATTGCATGGTGACCTTGATTTCCTTTTCCAAAATATCTACGACTCGCGCAACACCCGCGTAACCCCCAGCCATCAGTCCATACAGATACGCCCGTCCAACGAGTACCCCATGTGCTCCGAAGGCGAGCGCAGCAACAATGTCGGTACCCGAAGTTACCCCACCGTCAATATAAATCTCGATTTCCTTTCCAACCTCTTTGACGACGCTCGGTAAAATCTCCAACGGAACCGGGCTACGGTCAAGTTGCCTGCCTCCATGATTAGACAGTACGACAGCGTCCACCCCGAGGCTTGCTGCAATTACTGCATCTTGAGCACTTTGGATTCCCTTAATCATTAGTGAGCCTTTCCACTGATTTCGAATCCAAGAAATATCTTCCACCGACACGCTGGGGTCAAAGACTTTCGTAATGAGATCCCCAACCGTCCCACCGGACGAGGAAAGACTTGCAAATTCAAGTGGTTGCGTGGTCAAAGCGTTAAGCCACCAACGTGGATGGGTCGCCATTTCTGCCAAAGTCCGAATAGTTAATTGGGGTGGAATAGTCAATCCATTGCGAACTTCTCTGCGTCGGATGCCTCCAACCGCCGTATCCACTGTCACGATCAGGGTGTCATACCCATGATCCCAAGCGCGTTGCATAAGTGCTTGTGTCTGTTCGCGACCGCGAAACACATAAAGTTGAAACCACTTTCGCGTATTTGGATTTGACGCAGCGAGTTGTTCGATGCTGGTGGTGCCTAACGTCGAAAGGGCATAAGGAATACCGTATTCGCCAGCAACAGCCGCAACCGCAGGCTCTCCTCCATGGTGCATCATGCGAGTGAAACCAGTTGGAGCCAAAACAAATGGAAGTGCACTGGTTACACCAAGCATTTTGACGGTGAGGTCAACTTGAGAAACATCACGCATCACTCGAGGAGTGAACTCAACATGTGCGAATGCATCACGAGCTCGGTTAAGGGAAGATTCACTCATTGCTGCACCATCTGTGTAGTCAAATACTGCTCTCGGTGTTTTCTTCCGCGCCAATTCCCTGATGTCGCCAACACTTGCACAACGCTCGAGTCGGCGTTCAATTCTTGACTTCTGGAAATCGGGCTTGCCTATAAGTGGAAGGACCTCAGAGGGTCGAAGAATTCTGCGTTGTATTTTCATACAATTCTTTCATCGAACATTCATGTCTCTGTTGTCGATTGCCCAAAAGCTGAACATTCTCGGCAATGAAAATGGGGCAAAGTTGGCGTGAGGACGCAACTCGCACCATCATCTCACTTTGTTACCAGCGTGGCAGTGATTTCCCTGGATTAAGGATTCCTTGCGGATCCCAAGCGCTCTTGATCCTGCCATGCAAACCAATGGCAACATCATCCAATTCACGAGCGAGCGCCTCTCGCTTGAGATTGCCCACACCGTGCTCGCCCGTCACAGTTCCATCGAGGGAAAGGGCAACTTCCAAAATGTCTTCGAAGGCCAGCAGCCCTCGTGCAGCCGCCTGCTGATCCCCCCGTTCGGTCACGATTGTGGGGTGCAAGTTTCCATCACCTGCGTGACCGAAAGTGCAAATAGTTACATCTCGGTGCGCAGCAATATCCTGGATTCGCACCATGGCCTCAGCAAGGTTGGATCGAGGTACCGCAATGTCGTCAAGCAACCAATCACCCTGAGCTTCAATAGCGAGGATCGCCATTCGTCGAGCGCCAAGAAGCATCTCGGACTCAGCTTCGTCTTCAGATCGGTGGGCAAGGGTCGCACCGTTCTGCTCGCAGATCTGCAGGAGTCGATCTGCATCAGCCAGTGAGCTGCCCGGTCCAGAATCGGTTTGGGCAACAAGAAGTGCCCCGGCACTTGTATCAAGTCCCATCGGTCGCCAATTTTCTACGACCCGAAGGGTTTGCTGATCCATGAGTTCCAACATGCTCGGCGTGAGTTCGGACATGATGGCCGATGAAGCCCGCCCAGCGTCAGCAACATTGTCAAAAACTGCCACAGCGGTGGTTGCCGGTGCCGGCATTGGCCGCAAGCGCAGCCGTGCCATCGTGACAATTCCTAGCGTCCCACCCGAACCGACCATCAGCCCTGCTAAGTCGTAACCGGCAACACCTTTAATTGTGCGTCGACCTAAACGGGTTATCTGGCCATCAGCCATCACGACTTCAAGCCCGAGTACCGCATCCCGGGTGACGCCGTATTTGACGCAACACAACCCCCCGGCATTGGTGTTGACGTTTCCACCGATAGAACAGAAATCTTTACTGGCAGGGTCGGGCGCGTACCACATGCCAGAGCGTGCAACGTATTCACGTAATTCCGTATTCATGATTCCTGGTTGAGTTTCAACGTACCCATCATCAACATTCACGGCCAAAACGTCACTCATTCGCTCAACACAGAGAACCAGTGATCCATCGATTGCATTACTACCACCGCTCAGACCTGAGCCGGCACCCCGAGGGACAACGGGCACACGGTACTTGTGGGCCGCGGACATGATCGCCGCAACCTCTTGGGTGGAGCGTGGAAATACCACCGCGAATGGTTCACCCGCAGCGGATCCCGTTGAGCGATCACGCGAATAGGATCGCAAAATATCAGGATCGGTCACGATGTCTCGGTCCTGCATCGCTGCCTCGCAGGCCACCAACACGGAATCTTCGGGTGTCACAACCCTCACCATAACGCCAGCCGACTAATAATCCTTAAGTTGCACCCAGCAACTTCATTCACATCACATACGAAAGCCCTACTCGCGTTCTGAGCCCGCGACTGCCCCTTCTGGCATTTCGCTCGTGGTCCGGGTAATCATCCAGATCACAACAGCGATCACTGAACCAACGAGCGGTGCCAGAATGAATAGCCAGACTTGTGACATAGCCGTTCCACCCTGAAATAGAGCTGGGCCAAATGAACGAGCCGGGTTGACCGAAGTTCCCGTTAATGGAATACCGACAAGATGAACCAACGTCAGAGTCAAACCAATTGCAACACCCGCAAAACCGGGGGCCGCAACTCGCTCGGTCACTAAAAGGATCACGAGCACAAAGGCGGCCGTAAGGACTGCTTCAAGAACAAAAGCTCCGGTCATATTGATCGCGCCATTGTCATAAGAGTTCGTCCCTAAGGCGCCCGTGTAGTCGGTAACTCCAAATGAATCGACAAAAAGCTTAAGAAGTGCACCGGCCGCGATTGCACCGAGGAATTGCACGACCCAATATCCGATTGCCTCAGAGGCCGGAAGTCTGCGACCCAGCAACATGGCCAAAGTGACCGCAGGGTTCACGTGCGCGCCACTGACCGGGCCAAATGCGTAGGCAATACCCAACAGCACCAAACCGAATGCGAGCGCTACACCAACCACTCCTGATCCAGGACCCTTGCCGTCCGCCCCAACAACTGCCGCAATACCGAAGACGGCTGCACCTACGGCGAGAAACACGAGAAGGAACGTGCCCACAAACTCGGCTGCTAATGCGCGTGCATATCGACTCTGCATACTTTTTCCTCTCTTGGAATTACCTAAACCAAATGCTAGAGAACGACTCATTAATCACAAGGGGACACACCGGGGAAACCGTGCCTTGATCCAACAAAGATTGACTTTGGTGAGATGTACCCATGGGAGGCCTCTTACTGAACGCAAAGAGCGCCCATCCACTAATCTCTGGACTTAATGCGCTCTCATCGATTGAACATCCTTGGCGAAATCGCCACCGTTGACCACGACAAGGTCTTAATTGTTGGCGCGATTCGCACCACCGTCGTGACCTTGGCGTTAGCCGTTGCCGCTTGGGCTTTCGGGGAACCCCAATACGCGATCCCACTCGCCTTGTCAGCGCTTTTCGCGGGACTATCGGAGGCAGGGCTACCAGTTGGTCATCGGTGGCGCATCATGTTGTGGACCACCATGTGGCTCATGCTCACCTCATTGCTGGGTTATCTCGTTGCACCCAATGTTTGGCTTACCGTTCTCGTATCAATATGCGTTGCCTTAGCCGCCGGCTGGGTGGGTGTTGCCGGGCCTCGCGCCGCACTCGTTGGAACGCTCGCACTTGTCATTTTCACCATTACGGCTGGTCTGCCCGAATCACTCAAACTTTCATTGGATTTTGTTGCCCTCGTGGGCCTTGGTGGCCTCATCCAGACTTTGATACTCGTGGTTATTGGCTTCCTGACAAACCCAAAAGCAATGCGCATCGCACCCAGTGTCGCGGAGACACTTTGGCGTCGACTTAGCAACCCGGGAGAGCAACGCCAACGGTTTACCCGGCATGCCCTTCGCCTTGCAGTAGCAATTGCCATTGCGACCACGATCTCGGAGTTCTACTCAGTTCCGCACCAATATTGGATTCCAATGACGGTAGCTTGGATCGCAAAACCAGACTCAACAGGAACCGTTATTCGAGTCGCCCAACGCGTGGGTGGCACCTTTCTCGCGGTCAGTCTTATGGCCGCTTGGGGAATTTGGCTCCCCAAACCCGAGTGGGCTTTGATCATTGCGATTGGAGTTGGTGCTTTCTTGTTCTTTGCTTTTATCTGGGCGAATTACACCATCGCGGTAATTGGAATTACGATTTTCATGTTTGCACTCTTTGCCCAAGCTGGTGAACTACTAGAAACATCCGTCTTTTTCCGAATGGGAGCAACAATTGCGGCGGGCCTCATAGTTCTTGCAACTCTGCTTGTTATCCGAGAACGCAAACCAACTATGACCGGGGAAACACTCACCTAACAATGAACCGGGTGTAACTCATCAACCCAAATAGTGGCCAACACATCGGTGGCCACAACTTCATGAACATGACCGCCTGAATCTTGGTCTGCGCTAATCGCATGAAAGTGCAACCCAGGGATTGTCTGTCCGTCGCTTTCGTCAGGGAACCGGAACCCGACCAGAGTTCCACGCCACTCATCAAACTCAAACCGTATTTCATGCTCCAGAACCTGGGCCAAAGTTTCCTCGGGAAATGTTGGTGCCGCTTCTGTTCGCAAAAGCACGTAGCTAAAACTTCCCACTATCTCCACAGCACAAACAACATCCTCGTGATCGACATGGTTTTCCGCCAGATATGCGTCGATCGCAGAAAGAATTCCTGACATGTTGCAACCAGCGGGAATCGCAACCTGATGTTCCCGACCACCATGTGCTGCGATGCCAAAGGCAATACCTTCAGACGGCGAAACTTCAACGGGAACACCGCTCTCGGGGATCCGCCAAGTCGTGCCCTTGACGCTGACCACCTCACCGTTGAGGCCATCCATTACTCCCAGCCCAAGCCTGCTCCCGGCAAACTCAACACCGGCAGTCGTGTTTGACGAAAAATCTCCGTTAAATAGCGCACCGGCTCCACCCGACTGTTCAACAATTCCACGACCGTATCGCAAGTGAAAGGTGTTCCGAATCCTCTCTAAAATCGCATCACGCATGACCGAAGGCTAACCACTCCACAACCCCTACGGCATGATCAGACCACCCAATAGCCGACGTCTAGGAAACACGACTGACAGAAAGGAGCTGGCAATGCATTCAACCGGAAGTGTCCCCAAACACATTTCTTTAGTACTTGTTGCCGGCGTCCTTTACGGAACTGCAGGAACCGCAGCCGCGCTTGGACCGAGTTCGGCGACTCCTATTGCTGTAGGTGGACTGCGCCTCATGTCTGGAGCCCTCGTTCTGTTTCTGATTTTGCCCCTGATTGGCGCCA
>CAMAVT010000080.1 GCA_945861775.1 Bifidobacterium breve | reverse complement strand
CTCATTCGCTTGGTGACCCCGATGCTAAAGATGACGTTGATCGAGAGCGGGCCGACATGGTGAGCCCAGCCAGGACCGTAGCCAGGCCAACCCCGGTGATCATCGATAAAAACCACCACGTACCTGAAAGTTCAATGTCACTCACGAGCGGCAGAATTGCAATCAAGGTTGCCACAAGTCCAATGATCGTGAGGATCGCTCCCGCCTTGATTACCCGTTGCGCTCGAGTTACTTTGGCGCTTACGAAGGTTCCGGGCATCTGCTTAGCCTAGGCCCTCGTGGTTTGACTACCAGATCCGGAACCAAAGGGTGCCTGCGATAACCTTGAGGACACTCCGTTGGGGGGTGGGATGTGCGTTATGGAGAGAGTGGGGCGAGCCGTGCCTACAGGAACAGTTAAATGGTACGACGCAGAAAAGGGCTTCGGCTTTATTTCAAGTGATGAAGGCGAAGACGTCTTCGTTCACGTCTCAACCCTGCCCACCGGTGTTACCGCGTTAAAGCCGGGCACCAAACTCGATTTTGGAATTGTTGACGGGCGCCGTGGCAAGCAGGCTTTGACGGTGACTATTTTGAGTGAACCCGCTTCAGTTGTGAAGGGTCACCGCAAGAAGGCCGACGACATGGCAATCATGTTGGAAGACGTGATCAAGTTGCTCGACAGCGTGAGTAATCAGTTACGCCGTGGCAAGTACCCGACCGATGCCATGGCTCAGAAAACCGCTTTAGTGTTGCGCGCTGTCGCTGACGATCTAGATATTTAATACGAGTTTTCCGTGCACGTCGCCGTGCAGCATTGACTCGAAAGCGACTCGGGCTTCTTGAATTGGCAAGACTCGATCAATTACCGGTCTTGTTTTTGTGCGCTCCATTAATTCGAGTAACTCAACTAAATCACTTCGCGATCCCATAGTCGAACCGTTAATTGATAGTTGCAGGAAGAAAACCCGGTTGAGGTCTGCTGGCGGCATTGCGCCACTTGTTGCACCAGAGACAACTATTGTTCCGCCGGGGCGAAGGGATCGAAGCGAGTGTGACCAGGTTGCTTCGCCAACAGTTTCAATTACCGCGTCAACTTTTCCTGGTAATTTCGCATTCGATTCAAATACCTGATCTGCGCCTAGTCCGGTGGCAAATGCACGCTTGTCTTCATCACGTGAAGTGGCCCAAACATTGAGGCCGAGAGCTTTTGCCAAAACAATTGCGGCTGTAGCGACGCCACCACCAGCGCCTTGAATGAGCACGGTGTCCCCGGGTTGCGTGTTGGAACGCTTTGCCAGCATTCGGTAAGCCGTTAGGTAGGCCGTTGGTAGACAAGAAGCTTCTTCAAAACTAATGGATGCTGGTTTGTCCAAGAGATTCTGTGCCGGAACACGTACTCGCTCCGCGAGTGTCCCCGGGTACAACTCACTCAAGAGAGTGCGGTGAGCGTCAAGAGTTTCGTCGAAGACTTTTCCATCAGAGGTATGGGAGTCACCGATTACCGCGTGCACGACAACTTCGCGACCGTCATCGGTTACGCCGGCAGCGTCACTTCCCAAGATCATCGGAACTCGATCGGCCTTGAGTGCTTGACCTTTAAGAGACCAAACGTCGTGGTGATTCAGACTTGCGCTCTTCACGTTGACCGTGACCCATTCCGGTGGAGTCGTCGGTTCAGGAATTTCGCCAACGGTGAGTGCATCGAGAGGATTTTCCGGATTAACCGAATGTGCATAAACTGCAAACATCTTGCCCCTTAACTCGCTTGATCCAATTTGAAGACCCAGATGCCGCGGGCACCGACACCGGTGCTGGCAACGATTTGCAGAAGAACACCTTCGGCTGGGATCTCTTGGGCATCAGGGAAAGTGAAGCGGTAGTACAGACTCGTAATTGGGTTTTCGGTCAAACGTTGATTGCCAAGCACCACAAACCAGCCGGTTTCTGCAACAACCGGATCCACGCTAATTCCCACGGTATCTCCGGGAAAAACTGTGACGACGGAGACGGCATCCCCGGTTGCCGCTTGGGCGATCAAGTCTTGAGCGCAGTCACCGGCGCCAAGTTCTTCAGCGTTAAATGCCCAACAGGTCGCTTGCCGATTCTGACTATTGGAGCCGGAGAAGACCGTCGCACCGGGCAAGGGCTTGGTGCAACCGGAAAGGACCAGCAATGCCGAGATAGTGAGGGAAAGGAGGGCCGCGCCCTTGCGAAACTGTGAGGTCATGGCGGTGACATTACCCGCTGTTCCCTCCCGCGCGCCTCATGGGAGAGACTTGGGGGGTGAGTACGCAACTGTCAGCCCTAGCCCTTGCCGCTGAGGTCTCAGACTTGAGCGTGGATCCCACCTTTGTCACGGCTATGGAAGAGGCAAAAGCCGCCGCGATTATTGAGGCCGGCAATTCCGCTTTCATCGGCGAACACCTTGGGTTGGTTATGGAAGCCGAGAACCTGGCAACCCACCTGTTTCAATGCACGAATAAGGCATATGTTGGTTGGCAGTGGGCCGTCACGCTTGCGGTTGCCCCAAAGAGTAAGTCCAAGGTCACCGTCACCGATGTTGTTTTGCTCCCGGGACCGGACTCACTTTTAGCGCCGCCCTGGCTTCCGTGGAGTGAGCGAATTCAACCCGGTGACCTCACCCCCGGTGACGTGCTCCCGGTCGATGCGCATGACGAGCGTCTCGCTGCGGGTTTTACAGAATTTTTTGCAAGTGACATTGACGAAGACTTTGAATACGTTGAGGAATATCGGGGCGTCATGTCCGGTTGGGAATTGGGACTTGGTCGGGCTCGAGTACTTTCCGTTTTTGGTCGCGAGCAGGCCGCGGATCGCTGGCACAGCGGTGATTTCGGTCCCGCAACTGAAATGGCGCGCCTTGCCCCAGCAACCTGTGGCAGTTGCGGTTTTCACAATTCTTTAGCGGGTCCACTCGGGCAAGCTTTTGCCGTATGCACCAATGCACTCTCACCGGCTGACGGCCGCATCATCTCATTGAGTTTCGGCTGCGGCGCACACTCGGGCACCGTGGATCCCGGATTTGTTCCGGTTGAACGCGAGGGCTCAACAGGCATCGAGTAACAAGCATCGAGTAGCGAGCTCAGTCAACTATTCAGTCCAAGCCTGCGATTACGCCGGTGCAAAAAAAGCAAACCGAGGACCCCGGTCACGCTGGCGATCAGTCCGACACCGAACCACCAGACAGTCGGGCTCGATGAACTTCCCGTGATTTCAGCCGGTGAGATCGGCTCGATGAAAGCGATAACGGCAGTAGAAACGATTGCAATTACGGTCCCTATTCGCACCGGCAAAATTGCGTTGGAATCAGATGCGGCCATGTAGAAAGAGTAACGGCAAGCAAGGTGAATGGGAATCATTGCTTTAAGGTGGGGGAATGACCCCAAGATTTCGAAGGATCGTCACCATTGTGGTGTTAGTAGCGCTCATTGGGAGTGTTTTTGTCGCAGCGATTGCGTCAATCTGATTCGTAAGTTGTTTTGGGTCGCCATTGTGGTTGTGCTGGCCCTTACGCCCACCACCACCGTTGCAGCATCACCTTCTCCTGAATTGATGTGCGAATTCACCGATTCGCGCTTGAACGAAATCAGTGGGATGGCGCCATCGGCATTGCACCAAGGTGTCATGTGGGTTCACAACGATTCAGGTGACGACGCCAAGCTGTATGCCCTAAAGATTAACGACTGTTCTGTTGTTGGTGAACTCACTTTGCTGGGTGTTTCTGCACGTGACTTTGAAGGGTTAGCCGCGGGGGTGGACCCCAAAGGGCGCCCGGTTTTGTGGGTCGGTGATATTGGGGACAATCGAGATTCGTGGAGCGATGTCTCGATTTATCGAATTCGGGAACCGAAAAAACTTGGCAATTCAAGTGCTCAAGTGAGCAGGTATCGGTTTACTTATGATGACCGACCACATAACGCGGAAACAATTCTTGCTGACCCCCGATCACAACAGATCTGGATCGTTACAAAGCAATTAGCCAGTGGTTCGATTTACGCGTTACCGAAAAGTATGAAAAAATCTGGGATAAACATTGCGAAGAAAATTGGATCAGCCTCAGGTCTCGTAACCGACGGTGCGATGAAACCTGATGGATCCGGATTTGTCCTTCGTGACTACTTCGATGCCCAGTTCTTCGATGGGCGTCCTACGGGTGAACTCCTCCAAGAAAGTGAGTTACCCGCGCAACCTCAAGGGGAAGCGATCGCTTGGCTACCGGGTGAGAATTCGGTCGTGATTGCAAGTGAAGGCGATAACCGACTTTTGCGTGTTCCGGGACCTAGCGTGAGCGCGACCAGCCCAACGCAAGAAGCACAAGCGCAAACACCTGCAGTCACGCGAACACCAGCAATCGCAGCGATGCCAGGCAATTCAATTAATTATGTAGTGCTGATAGGTGTGGTGTCCGGTGTAATTATCTTGGTGACGGGCTTAATCATTACCAGGAAAAGACCAAAGAATAAGACAAACGGAAGTACCAAGAAGGCTGAGTGAACCCCGATTGCATCAGCTAGGGCGCCAAGTGCAAATGGTCCCACTCCACCGGCAGATGCACCGGCGACAGCCCCTAAGGCGGTCGCTCGGTCGTTCTGGCCACCAGAAGCCATCACTAATCGACTGATTCCCATTGGCCAGAAAAGGGCAACTCCGATCCCGGTAATAACCAATCCGCCGATCATGATCGGCGCGGAGGTATTTAGCCACAGAATGAGCCAGCCTGAAAATGCGATGAATACAGCGATGCTCAGAATTCGGTCGACGGGAAAGTACTCCGCAAATCGGGAACCAATTAACCGACCCATGAAAATGCCGAATGTTAGAGCACCCACAGTGGCGGCAGCTGCCCCAGCTTCAAGCCCACCGCGATCGCGCAGCAGATCAACACTCCACAAAGTCAAGATGAATTCAGCGCTGATCAAAATAAAGAGGGTTCCCAGTGCCCACCAAAACCGGCGGGGGAATGGAACTTTGAGGGCTTCTCGAATCTGTTCATCAACAGGGACCCGGAACGCGGGAAGGTTGTTCCGCGTGAGAAGCAAACCGACAAGTAAGCCTAGAAGAGTGATCCACAAACCAATTCGCCAGCCAAGAAAAATACCGACACCCACTCCCACTGCGAGAGGTGCGATGGCTCCGGAAAGAGCTGCGATGGCGTTAGCTTCGGTTATTGAGGCCGGGCCGGCTTCTTTTTGGTGGTCGAAGAGAAAAGCACTCGAACCGACAATGATTGAGGAGCCAAAAAAAGATGCTATGAACGACCCTGAAAGTGTCAAGATTATTCCGCCAGGGGCTGTGTAAAGAAGAACTCCGGCCGCAAGGCCCGCCACGGAGAAAGTGATGAATCGGTCACGACCTAATTTCACAATCAAACGGGCGGCGATCAGTCCGGCGATGATTCCGCCAAGGGACAGAACGATCACATGCAGGCTGGCAACGGTGCGCGAGGTTCCCTGTTCATCTCTGATCAGGGCTTGGCTTGAACTAAAAGCGTAGACGAACCAAACATATGAAGTTATAAGAATGTAGCCAGCCCATGTTGGCTTGTCGCGATGTGGCCTTGCAGCGACGAGATTAGTCACGATAGTTGCGCAATGACAAAATCAATCGAAGCAATTAGCGCTTTAACGTCCTGGGGATCAACTGCTGGAAAAACTGCGATGCGCAGTTGGTTGCGTCCAAGTTTGCGGTAGGGCTCAGTGTCAAGAATTCCGTTCGCACGGAGCGCCTTCGTGATCTCTGTTGCATCAATTGAGTCGTCAACGTCGATTGTTGCCACAACACCCGAACGCAAAGCAGGGTCGCTGACAAAGGGGCTGAGCAGGTCATTTGATTCAGCCCATGAATAGATGAGGCCTGAAGACTCAGTGGTGCGAGCCGTTGTCCAAGCCATCCCGCCGTTGGAATTAAACCAATCAACCTGTTCGGCCATCATGTAAATGGTTGCGAGGGCTGGCGTGTTATAGGTCTGTTGAAGTCGAGAGTTCTCGATTGCTGTCATGAGGTCAAGGAAATCTGGGATCCAACGACCTGATTCCTTGATGTCCGTTGCACGAGCAATTGCTGCGGGTGACATGAGGGCAAACCACATTCCACCATCTGAGCCGAAGCTCTTTTGTGGTGCGAAGTAATAGGTATCAAACTCTTTGGCGTCGACCTGCAAGCCACCTGCAGCCGAGGTTGCATCGATAATCATTAGTGAGTCTGCATCAGCTCCGGCGACCCGCTTGGGCGTGAAGGCAACTCCGGTCGACGTTTCGTTATGTGGAGTGCAGTAAGCGTCGATTCCCGACACGGCTTCAAAAACTGGCGCGCTACCGGGATCTGATTTACGAATATCCTGATCACCGAGTTGCGGTGCATTTTGCGCACCGGAGGCAAACTTCGCGCCAAATTCCCCAAATGAGAGGAACTGGGCACGGTCACGAATCAAACTAAATGAGGCGATATCCCAGAACGCTGTTGAACCGCCGTTGCCCAAAATTACTTCGTAGCCCTCGGGGAGGTTGAACAGTTGAGCGAGTCCTTCGCGCAGGCGCTGAACCTCATTGCGAACGGTTGCTTGGCGGTGAGAAGTACCCATGTATGACCGCCACACTTGGGCGAGAGCATCAGTTTGTTCCTTGCGAACCTTTGATGGACCGCTACCGAATCGCCCGTCGGAGGGGATAAATTCGGATGGGATAACGATGTTGCTCACGTAGGGCTCCTTGAGTGGGGTTCTGCTGAATTAAGGCTTAAGCATCGGAGTTTATTGCTTTCCCTGTGGGGAGGTCCCGTTGGATCGGCTGCTCCACCCGATTGGTGGTTTGGGCCCAGACATGGTGAGATGAGGACATGGAAAAGCCGGCGCAGGTTTCCGTGCGTGACCTTCGGATTTCATATGACCTTGGGGTGCTCACCCACGACATGCTGGCCCAAAATCCATTTGACCAATTCGGTGAATGGTTCGCCCAGGCTGCGGATTCGCAGATTCTTGAGGCAAATGCAATGGTGGTTTCGACGGTCGGCCTAGATTCGCAAGGAAAAGCGCGTCCGGCCTCAAGAACGGTTCTGCTCAAAGACTTCTCGGAATCGGGCTTCAGCTTCTATACGAATCTGGAGTCCGCGAAGAGTTTGGATATCGCAACTAATCCCAACGTCACACTGCTTTTCCCCTGGTATGAATTGCACCGGCAGGTAATTATTTCCGGTCGGGCACAACTTGTCCCTAGGAATTTGGTGGAGGAGTACTTCCATTCCAGACCGCGGCAGTCACAGTTGGGCGCCTGGGCCAGTGCGCAATCCACCCCGTTGGAAGACAGGGAAGTATTAGATGCCCAATACGCCGCATGCGAATTGCGATTCGCCGAGCAAGAAGTAATTCCCGTTCCGCAGTTTTGGGGTGGATGGCAGGTTGTCCCCACTCGGATTGAATTTTGGCAGGGTCGAGAGTCACGGCTACATGACCGTTTCGTTTATGAGTTGAACAGTGACTTGATGTGGTACCCGACGAGATTGAGTCCGTAGATTCCGTAACTCTAAATACTGTGTAGGTTCGGGGTGTGGCAAAAATCTTCGCCGACCTGACACCATTAAAGGTCAGCGCTCCGTTTCGTCGCATTTGGTTTGCTCACGGGGCAAGCAATATTGGACAGCAGATGGCGAGCGTCGCTGTTGGCCTGCAGATCTGGGAACTAACAAATTCGTCACTGATGGTGGGGTTGGTAGGACTCGCACAGTTAATTCCTCTCGTTGGATTTGGACTTTACGGTGGATCGCTTTCGGACACCTTTGATCGACGAACGGTAGGACTAATAACAGCGATTGGCATGTGGGTGACCTCATTGATGTTATTCACCCAAGCATTCATGGGTTTTAACTCGGTGGGCTTCCTTTATGTGGTCGTGGCAATTCAGTCAGCATTTTTTGCGGTGGGAAACCCAGCAAGACAGGCGATCATTCCCCGCATCGTTCCGGTCGAATTACTACCGGCAGCCAATGCCTTGGGAATCATTACCTGGAATCTTGGATTCACGCTTGGCCCATTGATCGGCGGATTCCTTATTGCGGCGACAGGAGCCATTACAGCGCCATACCTATTGGATGTTGTGGCGTTTGGCGTGGTGATTTATGCCATGTTTCGACTTCCCAAGCTTCCACCCACGCAATCGGCTGATGCAAGTCGAGGCTGGAAGTCGGTCAAAGAAGGCTTCGAATTTCTGCGCGGCAAGATTAATCTGCAAATGAGTTTCTATCAAGATCTGGTTGCCATGGTGTTCGGTATGCCGCGCGCGTTATTTCCGGCAATCGCCGCACTCTGGTTTGGTGGAACCACCCAAGATATTGCGTTCACGCTGGGAATGTTGGCCGCGGCACCTGCCTTGGGTGGTTTGATTTCAGGTATCTTCTCCGGACCCCTCGGACGAGTTCGTTGGCAGGGCAGGGCGATTGTTATTTCAGTTATTGCGTGGGGTGTTTCAATTACGGCTTTTGGTTTCTCGCGGACATTGATAATCTCGCTTGTTTTGCTTGCCATCGCTGGTGCCGCCGACAATATTTCGGCAATTTTCCGGATGACGATCCTGCAGTCAGCGACACCGGATGAGTACCGAGGGCGATTACAAGGCGTTTATACCGTTGTTGTCGCGGGTGGCCCACGTCTGGGCGATGTTGAAGCGGGAGTTGTCGCATCCCTCGGAGGCGAGGCTTTTTCGGTCATCACCGGGGGATTGGCGTGTGTGGGGCTTTCGATCGGGTTAGCTGCCAAATTTCGGGGCTTTTTGCGCTATGACGCGGAACACCCGGTTCCCTAGGCCAACTCGCAATTGCCTATCGCGTTGCTTTTATTCGCTCAGACGTGAAGTAATAAGTTCATCGAGAGTAATCCGTTGTTTCTTTGCCTCGGCCTTCAATTTCTTACGAAGCGATTTGGGGATGATGATGCTCATCTCAACCGGCTTGTCTTTACGCGATAGTTTTACAGCATCGCTCGCGTTACCAAATCTTGCTGCGTCTTGACCAATTGGTTTTGGTTCAGTATTCCCATCATCGAGAACCGGGTGCATACTTGAATCAACCGACTTGCGCAATACAGGTCTGGGTGTTGAACTGAATTCTGTTTTAGCCATGACTAACCCCACAACCTTTTCCTTGGCGACATGATTGCAATAACTTGGTCAAAAACTGCGCCGAGTTCACGCCCAGCGGGTGAATCCCACGCATGAATTGGCATTCCGGCGGACTCGGCCTGGGTGATCGCATTGCGTTCGGGAACTTCAATATCGAGAACTACTGGGCCGAATGTATCTCGCAACTCGTTAGTCCGATTGCGGTGCTCGGCAACGGTTGGGCGAACACGATTGAGCAGGATACGTGCGGGGTTGAGCATTGGGTTGGACGCTAAACGAATCACATCAACCGCTTCAACGGCCTGCTCAGCTCCCGCTAAAGCAAAGTAAGCGGGCTCGGTAACAACGAGTGCATCGGTTGCCGCGTGAAGGGCGTTGCGCGTCATTTCGCCGAGTGAAGGTGGGCAGTCAATCAAGACCAGGTCGTATTGGCGCGGGAGATTACCCAAGGCAATACGCAGGCGCTGGGAAGAAAGTGGGCCTTCAATTGTGTTGCGGTGTTCAAGTGAGCGATCTGCCGCGAGGACTTGGACCCGATTACCCCAGGCGGAGTCGACGATTGCGTCGGCTGCTATTCCCGGACGCGGATCAGCCAGTACGTCATTCATGGTGAACTCTGGATTAGTGACCCCAAGCCCCATGGTTGCGTTGCCTTGGGGATCAAGATCAATAACCAGGACTCGTTCACCACGCTGCCAAGCGGCACTTGCCAGCCCCAAAGCGACGGTGGTTTTACCCACGCCACCTTTCATGGAGAGCACGGCCAGGGTTTGCATGGCACAACTCTATGAGGAGTGCGCCGTGAGCGTGCAGGCTAGGTACGGCCTTTAATTGAAGCAAAGTCGGCGAGGGCTGCCTCACGCTCCTCCTTGTGGTCAACGATTCGCTCCGGGTAGCCCTGGTCGTAACCCCCGAGGGTGTCCCACGGCTCATGAATACTGCCCCCAACGAGGTGGGCTAATTCAGGAACGTATTGGCGCACGTAATTGCCATCGGGGTCGAACTTTATTCCCTGACTGATGGGATTAAAGACCCGATAAAAAGGTGAGGCATCTGTTCCGCATCCAGCCGTCCACTGCCATCCGTGGGAGTTACTTGCGATATCACCGTCGCGCAAGTGCTGCATAAAGAACTTAGCGCCACGCTGCCACGGAATATGCATGTCCTTGATAAGGAAGCTCGCAACGATCATGCGCACCCGGTTGTGCATCCACCCGGTCGACGTGAGTTGGCGCATCCCGGCATCAACAATGGGGTATCCGGTACGTCCTTGGCACCAAGCATCGAAAAGCATCTCCGCTTCCTCGCCGCTTGCCCACGGCATGATGGAGTCATATCTTGCATCCAGCGAACGGGATGCACTCAAGGGATTATGAAAAAGAATGTCTGAGTAAAACTCACGCCAACAAATTTCCTTAATGAACACAATGTCTTCAGGCTGCAATTCAGCGAGGAGTGAACGCGGGTGGATCTCGCCATATTTCAAGTGGTGTGACAGCACGCTCGTGCCGTCAAGGTCGGGGCGGTTACGAGTTTCGT
>CAMAVT010000079.1 GCA_945861775.1 Bifidobacterium breve | reverse complement strand
CGCCTGGAGGCAGGTGACCATGAGCCGACGTTCAGCACGCTTGAGCGGTTGGCGCGCGGCCTAGGCATTGAGTTCCACATCGACATCACACCGGCTGCGTCTGGGTTGCGAGATACCGGCTGATCCCTGCGCCGGGAACGGGTTGGTCGAGGAGCACGCGCGCCGACTCGTCGGCCTGCCATCGCTGCTAGGAGCTGTGCGACTCGAGGCTGCGAAAGCCCGTAGGGCCTGGCCACCTCCCTTTGAGACTTGCCTGAGAGAACTGTTTCAACGACCGCTCGATGCTTTGACATGGCCAAAAGGCTGTCAAAGTTGAATCATCCAAGTGATAAGCATGTCGTGGAACATGCGATACATATGTCGTGAAACACCACACCCGAGGCGGCTCCAAAAAAAAGCGTGCTAAAGCAGCATGGAAGAAATACTTCCGGACACACAACAACCAAAATGGATTTCCAAAACCTTGTATCCCCTGTCCGAGGGATCTCGGGTCCATAAAAATCACTTCTACGCGGATGCCAGTTTCAATCGATTAACTCGGCGAAGGTCTAGATGCTTGCGGGCCTGCCAAAGATCATGTGCGCCTTGCATTGCAAGCCAGCTCTCGGGGGTTCGCCCAAGTGCCTTGGACAGCCGAAGGGCCATCTCTGGTGATACCCGACTTGTCCCGTTCAGCACTCGGCTCAGGGTGGAAGCGGAGACGTCCAACTGTTGGGCGAGCTCACGGCCACTCACACCGAAAGGCTCAAGGTACACCTGCGCAATGAACTCGCCGGGGTGTGGTGGGTTGTGCATGGGCTTGATATCTGCCATTAGTGATAGTCCTCATAATCTAGGACGTACGCATTCCCGTCACGAAATTCGAACGTCACCCGCCAATTACCATTCACCGAGATAGACCATTGGCCCGCCCGGTCGCCTTTCAACCCGTGAAGTTGAAAGCCAGGGAGATCGATGTCCTCAATCGTCTGAGCCGTATCGACTGCGGCCATTTGCATGCGCAACTTGCCTGCATGGCCTGACTGAACTCCCATTGTTTTTCCTGTCTCAAATAGCGTGCGCAAGCCTTTATGCCGAAAGGACTTGATCACACGTGTATTGTAGCATGTTGCGCAACATGCAACTTAGTGCGGATGTTCGAATCACAAAGTGGCCACAGGATCTAAGATTTAGCTAGGGCACGGTCGTGTCGCGCACGGCAATCAAAGGCGGCAACTTTGTCTTCACATGTGGCCAGCAAGAGCAACCACAAACGATGGTGGGTAATTGGTGGTTCGGCGGTTGGAACATCAGCAAGGTCACCACTATGGGATTGATGTTTGCCGGCGCGACAAGCATCGACATTCTGGTCGCTGACGGCGATGGCACCTATGAGGGCGTGCTGACCCCCGGGGTGAGCCTTGAGATCGGCTACATGGATCCGCAGCATGAAGGTGGTTCGAAAAGCTTCGTTTTACATTCACTGATGTCAAAGTCGAAGTAATGGCAATTTCCTCACCGGTGCGGGCATCTAGGGTGATGCGCTCGGTCATGATGTCGCGATCTAAGTTTTACGCCGCGCCGTTGAACTAGGTGTCGACTTCATCAACACAGCTGACTCGTACGTCCCCTGCGTACAGGTGTAACAACACCGCTCTTAGGTGTTCACCCCGGATCGTCCCACCAGCAGCCGTATCTCTTGGAAACCCCTAGCGTTAAAGCCCCAACAGTTTTTCTCTTTGAGTTATGACGTGGGGTAGGTGACGGGCACAGGGATCTCAGGCATTTGTGCAACCCGGTCGAGTTCTGTGATGAATCCCGCGGCAGAACCGTCGATGAGGTTGCCTACTTGCAGGAGTGTCATGGAATCGTTTGAGGACATTTCGATTTCACCTTCGCCCTCGACGCCGAAGAAGTCGGGATTTCCGGCGTGACCGGCCTCCATGTACGCCAACGTGGATTCACTCGTCGGGATGGCAATTGCCCATTCCACAAGGTGAATGGCTTTGGACTCATTCCACCAATCAATTTTAACGACGTAGCTACCGGAGTTCAGTGCGAAGGCCAGGCACACGTCCTTGCCATCCTTGACCTCGACGTTGCCACGGAAATCGACAGCCACTCGGCTGTGCACGCTAGGAGAGCACCACACGGTGCCGTCGAGTTCAGCGATGCCATTGACCTGCTCGGAGTTGCTTGCGCATGCGGTGAGTGCGAGGCCGCAGGCGATAACGCCCACTGTCGCCCAACTACGTCGAAGAATGCTTCCCTGCATGGTGTCGCCTTCCTGAGATGCGATTGAACTCGGACTGGAATACACACTAAACATCACGGTTGTGTTTAGGTACCTCGGGTCGGTTGTTAACAACTCCGGGTCAAGATGGCGGTAAGTGCGGATTGGGGTCTGCGAACATTCTCCATGCAACTTCATGCATCCCCGTGGAAACTATTTGAAATCTCCCTTTGGATCTGCCAAACGGTCGACGTGGAGTGAGAAATTTAAAGGTTCTTGGTCAATGCGAGAATTTGTACGGGTGTGCGTTCGGGAGACCAGTCCCGTTCTGGCATGCGGGTATACCCCTGCAATGCATAGAACTGCAGAGCGCGTTCATTTCGGTCAATCACACTGATCACAATCTTCACGGATCCATGTGCTCTCGCTTGCACTTCGCATTCGGTCACTAGCGCTTGACCCACACCACTGCCCCAGGAATCAGGCGAAACAGCGAGGAATCGAAATTCGTACTCGTTTTCGCGACTAAGCATCGCGGGACTTGTGCCATCAGGTGGACATAAAGAAATAGTGCCCACAATGTTGCCACCAACTTCGGCTACCCACGTGTATTTCAATCGTGAAGCTACATCACGCAGTTCGAGAGTGTAAGGAGAATCTGCGGAGAGGTGACCACCACTGACGTAAGCAGTAACAAGTAGTTCACTTACGGCATTCGTTTCTGAAGCATCTATGGGTCGAATGATCACAGAGGCACGTTACTCGCACGTGGACCCGAGTGAAGTGTCAGCGGCGGCGTTGCTTTGGCGGTGGACGCCGTGAGTCGTGACACTGCCAGAACGCTCGGGTTGTTCCATCTCCGTGGATTTGCATACGCACCATGGAAATCAATGTCTGCGGTGACTCGAACATGCCAGGAGAGGCGCTTTCTTCCCCACTCCCATACCTTAAGGGAATGCCACCTCTGGTACCGATGACATCGCTTCGGCCAGCCGCGCATCGGAGAACACTTCATCGACCATCTCGCCGCGGAGGTACTGGTCATATGCGGGTAGGTCAAAGTGACCGTGCCCGCATAGCGCGGTCAGGATTACTGTCTCTTCACCGGTTTCTTTGGCCTTGAGAGCTTCACGGATGGCGACTGCGATTGCATGGGTTGGTTCTGGCGCAGGGACGATTCCCTCAGTGCGGGCAAACTGAATTGCTGCTGCGAAACATTCGGTTTGCGGAACGGCGACTGCTTCCATCATGCCTAACTCGTACATGTGTGAAACGAGTGGTGACATACCGTGATAACGCAGTCCACCCGCGTGAATTGGGTCGGGAATGAAATCGTGGCCCAGTGTGTGCATTTTCATGAGCGGGGTCATGCCCGCGGTGTCACCAAAGTCGTATCGGTACTCGCCTCGCGTGAGAGAGGGGCACGAGGTTGGTTCAGTAGCCACGATTCGTGGTGAAATCTTTCCCGCCATCTTCTCGCGGATGAAGGGGAATGAAAGCCCGCCAAAGTTTGAACCACCACCGGTGCAACCAACGATCATGGTGGGAGTATCTCCCGCCATCTGCATTTGCAAAATGGCCTCCTCACCGATAATCGTTTGATGCAGCAGTACATGGTTGAGGACCGACCCAAGTGCGTAGCGGGTGTCGGCATGTGTGGCGGCAACTTCAACCGCCTCGGAGATCGCAATGCCAAGGGAGCCTGACCAGTTGCGCGGATCTTGGGCTAGTTGTCGGCCAATTTCGGTGATATCTGATGGTGACCGGTGAACTTTTGCGCCGAATGCCTCGATCATTAACCGGCGGTAAGGCTTCGAGTCAAAAGATGCGCCGACCTGCCACACCTCGCACTCAAGGTCGAACAGTGCGCAAGCAAATGACAGTGCGGTGCCCCATTGACCCGCGCCTGTTTCAGTGGTGAGGCGTTTAGTGCCTTCTTTTTTGTTGTAGTAAGCCTGCGGGACAGCAGTGTTCGGCTTGTGTGAACCCGCGGGGGAAACACCTTCGTACTTATAATAAATACGAGCGGGGGTGCCTAACGCTTTCTCCAGTCGGTGGGCCCGAAACAACGGTGATGGCCGCCACTGGCGATAAACATCCAGCACACCGCCGGGAATTTCAATGAACCGTTCCGTTGAAACTTCTTGCATGATTAATTCCATGGGGAACAGCGGAGCCAGATCCTCAGGACCAACCGGATCTAAACGCCCAGGGTGCAAGGGCGGAGGTGGGGGTGCCGGCAAATCAGGAATGATGTTGTACCAGGTTGTGGGCATCTGATCTTCGGGAAGTACGTACTTATGTTGACGAACGGTGTCATCCATTGAATATCCCTCTCTGGCGAATCACAAGCTGTGAAAGCTCCGGCGCGCGAATAATACTTCACAATCGTGACACGTGACGTATGTATTTCACAAGAAAAGTATCGATAAACGGGGTTCAAACCCCGTGGCGGTTCCATCCATTCCCGAGCCATTCACTTACTTCGCAAGGTTCGCAAGGTTCGCAAAGGGTAGGTCGAAGTCGCTAACATATACAGGTGCTGGTGTCGCGTATCCCTACGACTTTCGGCCTGCGAGTGCTCGTCGCTGTGATCCTTACGGGTCTACTGTCCGTGCTCGACTCCACGCTCGTCGTTCCACTCCTCGCCACGATCGGCGATGAATTCGGTGCGGGGTCGGAAGTCTCTTGGCTGATAGCCGGCTACCTCCTCACCTCTACGGTGTCGATCCCGTTGTGGGGTCGCTGGATGGATCTGCGGGGTGAGCGCAACGCGATGTGGGCGGCCCTATTGGTCTTTTTTATCGGCACGGTCATCGCGATGATCGCGACCAGCCTGCCGTTGCTCATCCTCGGACGTCTCATTCAGGGCGTCGGTGCCGGTGGACTTGTGCCGGTGGGTCAGGCGATCGTCGCAGCCCGGTGCACCGGCGATGAACGAGCCCGGCTTCAGGTTTTTTACAACGTTGCATATGGCACCGCGGCCGGCCTTGGCCCGCTGATCGGCGGCGCACTGATCCTGCTCGGGTTTTCGTGGCGCTGGGCATTCGCCGCAATCCTCCCGGTGATCATCATCACGGGCCTGCTGCTGTGGGGAAAGCTCAGCAGCCGTCCGCGTGAGTCGGAGACCCGTCGGTTCGACACGCTTGGAAGCATTCTCATGACATCGGGTCTCACACTGCTCCTCCTAGGGATCGAACGCTCATGGTGGGTCGCATTTGTCGCAGGCATACTGGCACTCGTGGCCTTCGTGTGGCACGCCCTGCGTCGAAGAGACGGGCTTATTCCCGCGGGTCTACTGAAATCGACGACGATCGTGGCTGCGTCTTCGGTCGCTTTGGTTATCGGCTTTGTCCAGTTTGCGATGCTCACCTTTCTCCCTCATCTCGCGCAAGATGCTGCCCCGGGGCTCAACTCCGGGATCGTTGTCGTTCCCCTCACGTTGCTGTGGTTAACACTCGGGGCTTTCACCGGGATGCTCGCGCTTCGCATCGGAACTAAGCCGTTAGCAATTCTTTCGGTCGTCCTCGCGGTCGGTGCATCTGTCACAGTTTGTCTTTCGACCGCCTACTCCTCGCTCCTACTGTCATCAGTTCTTGTGGGCGCGGCTGCGGGACTCATTTTGATCCCGGCGCTCCTCCTGAGTCAGCATGCAGCTCCGCGCGAAGATGTTGGCGCAGCGACCTCTTTCATGATTCTCATGCGCAACTTCGGTGGCGCTGCGGGTGCGGCCGTCGTTGCAGTGCTGTTGGTGGATGGTGGAGTGAGCTTGGCCTTCGGGGTCCTCGCGATCGTCGCGGCTGCGGCGCTCCTCCCCGCGCTCCTTCTTCCCTCGCGTGAAACTGAGCGGCGGGTCATTGCTGCCGCGATTGGAAGTCGCCATACATAGGCCGCTGGTCATACCGGCGGTCGAGGCTCACAAGTGCTATCATTGCTAGCAGAATGGAGGTGGCCGATGGCCGCTGTGAGTATAAGAAACCTGGACGACGACGTTAAGGAGCGCCTTCGCATGCGGGCCGCCGCCCACGGTCGTTCGATGGAGTCTGAGATCCGCGCGATCCTTGTCGATGCAGTTACGGAAAGTGACGAGCGTCGGGGCATGCTCGTCACCCTGATGGATCGCTTCGGTGACCTCGGGGGCGTCGATCTCGAAGTGCCAACGCGGTCGACGTTGCCACGGGCGGCTGATTTGTCAGCATGATTGTTGTCGACACCAATGTCATCTCCGAGCTGATGAAATCGTCACCGGAAAATTCGGTGCGCGATTGGATGTTGGGACAACGCCAGACGGAACTCTTCACGACTTCGATAACGGTAGCTGAGATCCTTTACGGGATCGAGCGGCTTCCCGATGGCCAGCGGAAGGACATACTGCGAATAGCAGCAACAGAAGTCTTTGCAGCGTTTGAGAATCAAGTGCTCCCCTTCGGCCGCGAAGCCGCGGTTGCCTACGCGTCGCTTGTCCATCGCCGCGACCTGCTGGGATTGCCAATCAACGGGTTCGATGCACAAATCGCTGCAATCTGCACTACTCACAATGCCACATTGGCCACCCGCAATGGCAAGGACTTCGAGCACAGCGGAATCACCCTTGTCGATCCGTGGATGTCGGCCTGATCCCGTTCACATGCTGCGCGACGTAGGCTTGGCCGCGTGCTCCGACTGACCGCAACACAGGCTCGACAGGGCGCTTCGTGGGCGGCGGCACGAATGTTGCAAATGGGCGTCGTTTCCGGAGACCGTATTGCGATAGCACCGCATAACGAAAAAGATATTGACCAAGCCCAAAGTCAGCAAAGCAGCATCATTATGTCCATGTGGGGAGCTCTTTCTATTGGAGTAATCCCCGTCATGGTGAACCCTGATCTGTCTGAGCGTGAACGCGAATACATATTGCGCGATTCCGCACCGAGCGTGGTTTTCGACACCACAGCGTCACTTGTTGCGCTCACCTCTAATTGTGAAGGGTCATACCCATTGCCGCCGTATCCACTCGGCCGGCCAATGCACTACACGTCAGGTACCACGGGCAAGCCCAAGGGTGTGTGGTCCGGCGTGCTAACACCGGAGGCCGCAGCAGGGCTTTGGGCGACCGAGATTGAAATGTGGGACTGCTCCTCCCGTGACACGTCATTGGTCCACGGCCCGTTAACTCATTCAGGTCCTTTACGTTTCGCTCTTTACACACTCCTTGCCGGTGGCGATGTATTGCTTCCGGGCTGGTTTGACGCTGAACTTCACTCGATAGCTATTGCCGAGCATCGTCCGAGCATCGCATTCGTGGTTCCAAGTCACATGCAACGTCTTCTCGAAAGACCTGGCGATTTGGCACAGAGTCCATATCGAATGTTGGTGCACGCCGGCTCGGCCTGTCCGCCAGTTCTCAAGCAGGCGATTCACGATTGGGCCGGTGCCGAAAACGTGTGGGAGTTCTACGGTTCCACCGAAGGGCAGTTCACAACAATGCCGGGAACGCAATGGGCTTCGTGGCCCGGCTCTGTCGGGAGGGCTCGACCGGAGCGCGAGTTACGGATAATCGATGGAACCATTTGGTGCGCACCGCCGGAGTATGGCTACTTCGAGTACTGGAGTGCTCCCGAGAAGACCGCTGCTTCTTGGCAGGTAATTGATGGGAAACGTTGGTTCACGGTAGGAGACTTGGGGCGCCTTGATGACCAGGGGTATCTCTACATCGAAGGTCGACGCGAAGATCTCATCATTACCGGCGGGATGAACGTGTATCCGGCAGAACTTGAAGCAGAGATCCTGGCTTTCGACGGGGTGCACGATGTTGCAGTATTCGGCGTCCCCGATGAACGCTGGGGCCAAAAAGTGTGTGCTGCGGTTGTCGGAAACCCCGACCTCGACCTCGATGCACTCAGCACCCGGCTACGTCAGGACCTAGCGGGTTACAAACAACCGAAGGAGTTCTTTGTGGTTGATCAACTGCCACGCACCGCCTCGGGGAAAATCCAACGGCTCAAAGTCGCTGGGCAACTCGGTCTGGAGTGAGGTTTTATGCATGAATTAAATGGCAAGAATTTTGATGGAAACATCATGGAGCCGAATGCCGAAAGTGCACTCAAGCATCCGATTTCGATGATTGTCATATTAGCCGCCATGGCTGGAGCCATGGACGCTGTCGATTTTCAACTCTATGGAGTGTTTACAGCGAACCAAGCGGGAAACCTCGTCTTGTTTTGGGTGCGTTTAACTTCAAGCGCGGGCGAAGCCGCACTGTCCCTGTTTTCACTTGCTGGCTGTGCAATAGGCGTTGCTGCTGTCATTATTCTTCGGTACACATTTCCATTTTTTATTACGCCGCGAGGCTCGCGGGCTTTGCTCTTCCTCGCTGCGGTACTTCTCCTCGTAACAGCTGTAATAGGTGCCCAGGTGTCCCAGCCGCTGCAGGAGGAAGTGAACAGTAATCAACTTCCCATTGGCTCGGCTGATTGGTGGGCAGGAGCGTTATCAACAAGTACATCGGCAATGGCACTCGCGATTCTGGGCACAATCTTTATTGTGATGGGAACTGCCCGCGTGCACATAATTTCGGGCACATCACCATTTGTGGATTCGGTTCGTTTTTCAATGGCTCGCGCATTAACAGGAGATGCATCTTGGAATGCGAAACTCAAAACAGTTATTTTCTTTCCCATAGCCTGGTTCCTAGGAGCGGCAATTGCATCCCTGTCACCGGTTCCCAGGGGAGTCATCGCAACGGCTTGCGCACTCATCGTTTGCTTGACAGCATTGCTTTCACGTCGCGTTGGAGCTGACTCCTAACAATCGAGAATGCCAGTGTTTTTTCCCTCAGACCGGTTCCTATCGAGATAAATGGGTAACCCTTGCAAAGGTTGGAATTCGCGCCCATTATTAGGTCTCATGCAGATACTTCCGATCTCCAAGGTAAAGGACCGGCTCGACGACCTAGTCGATGCAGCGTCGACCACCCGCGAGCAAATCACGATCACCAAAAACGGCACCCCGGCAGCGGTACTGATCGGAGTGGACGAATGGGAGTCGTTGCAAGAGACACTCTTTTGGCTGTCCCAGCCGGGGATTCGTGATTCAATCAGCGAGGCAACCACTGACGTGACCGCCGGCCGTGTCTACACCCAGGAGCAGATCCGGGCGGAATTCATTGTCGCGAACCATGACCACTGAGTCACGAGGTCTTCTCGATCACCGCTCGGACGTCTATCGAAACGAATGACCATTGTTGTAGATGCAATGCAACCCTAGGCAAACTCACGTCCATCGCGTAAGAGCTTCAGACTCGCGCTACGGTCACGTCCGCTCAGGTTGTCGGCGTGAAGTGGTCGTGCGTCTTGTGCACGTGTTCCCGCGCATGGACGATGGCCTCGGGTGTGTTTGTGAAAATATGGTGTTCGTGCGCAAGGTGGTCATAGACACCGAGAGCTTGGAAGACGTTGTCGTGGTCGGACTGGATGCCGGACAACAGCACCGTGATACCGCGGGCTTCGAGTGACTTGATGGTGTCGCCAAGCGCGCGAGCACCGGTGGCGTCGAGGGTGTGGATCCGTGACATCCGCAGGATAACGACTCGAACATCTCTTACCTCTGCGATTTCGAGCAGGAATCGACGAGCGGCGCCGAAGAAGAGCGATCCGTCCAGCCGGTACGCCACGACGTGTTCGTTGAGCAGTGCTTGCTCTTCGACGCTGTGATCGGCAAGGTCGAGGGGCACCTCTTCGACGTGGGCCGACTTCGACACTTGCCTGAGGGCATACAGAGCGGCGATGACCAAGCCAATGATGACGGCTATTACGAGGTCCAACACGATCGTCGCGATCGCCGTGGAGACGAGAACAACTGCGTCGCCTCGGGTGGCTTTGAGGATTGAGCGCAGGTTGGAAATCTCTACCATTTGCACGACCGTGGCGAAGAGCACTCCGGCCAGTGCGGCCAGTGGAATATAGGAGACCCATTGGGACGCGATCAGGATCACGAGCAGTAGTACAGCGGATTGCGTAATCGCGCCGAGTCGAGAACGTGCGCCAGAGCGGACATTGACAGCAGTGCGGGCGATTGCTGCCGTTGCTGGAACACCGCCGAAGATGGGTGCCGCAAGGTTGGCCATGCCTTGCCCGAATAGTTCGCGGTTGGGGTCGTGGCGCTCGTCCACGCTCATCCCGTCGGCGACGGTTGCGGACAGCAAGCTTTCCAGAGCCGCGAGCGCAGCCACGGCGATTGCCGGCACCACCAGAACGGACAGTTGGCTCCAGGGAATAGCAGGAACACCCGGACTTGGCAGTCCGGTGGGAATCGCACCGATCGTCACGACGTCGATTCCCGCCCACACCACGGCCAACGTTGAGACTCCGACCGCGAGCAAAGAGATGGGAAAGCCGGGTCGAAACCGCAGAGCCAAGAGCATGCTGCCAGCGACGAACAAGGTGATGAGCAATGGC
>CAMAVT010000078.1 GCA_945861775.1 Bifidobacterium breve | reverse complement strand
ACATCACGGAGCACTTCTTCTTGGCGGCCGTCACCAACGAAAGCGACGAGTCCATCTCGTGTTGCAAGCTCACACGACTCGCGATCAGTTGCAACGACAACAATTGTGTTCGGGTTGTAACCAGCGTCGAGGAGCGCCTTGGCGGCGCTACGACCCTTGACTCCGTATCCAATGATGATGGTGTGGTTTTCCACTTTCTTCCTCCATTGCCGGGAGCGGATTTCACTTCGTGTTTTTTTCGTTAAGACTTCGATTGTCGTACCAATCAGAACAATCAGGAAGAGGAAGCGAAGCGGGGTGATCACGAGCACGTTGACCATTCGAGAGGATTCACACACGGGAACAATGTCACCGTAACCGGTTGTTGAAAGGCTCACGGTCGCGTAATAGAAAGCGTCGACCAGAGTGAGTTCACCAGTGACACCTCTGTCGGCGTAACATGTGCGCTCGAAGTAGACGATGAGTGCGGTAATGACCAGGGCGAGAACTGCGATACCAATGCGCAAACTGACATTCTGGAGGGGCGTAATTTTGCTACCACGAAAAAGCAGGGACCGAAGGGAATCAGTTGAACTGCTGTCTTTATCTTCAGACATCACAGTTACCGTCCCTTCGCACGCGCTCAATCATGCCAGCAAAGACACCGGAGCAGGCGCTAGCCACTGCAATTGGACCCCTAATTACACCCCTAGTGCGGAAAGTGTCATGACAACGTCGCCGGGAGAGCCCATACCGGGCGGGACAACCGCGAAATCGGTTGCATTCGCCCATCCGATTAAACCGGCAGGTCCGCCAGAGTGAAGTACCTGCGCGGTGCGACCGGCAGGACTGTTGGTCACTCGTATGGGAACTATTGCTGTGTCCTCCGCGTACTCGGGTAAAGGAGTCTCATCCATGAGAACAGCGGTTTGGGTGCTCTCACTCCATTTTGCTCCGCGCAGACCAGCGACTAAAGGTGGTGCGATGCTCAGGAGAGCGGCAAGTGCACTGCGTGGATCACCGGGTAGCCCAAGCAAGAGTTTTCCGTCGGGTAAACGCGCCAGAAGGACTTGAGCCCCAGGTGTCATGGTGATTCCGTCAATTAACCAATGTGCGGCTAAGTCGCGCAGGACATTTCGCAATAAATTAGCGCCGCCGGGAGCCGTTGACCCGGTGGTAATAAGTAGGTCAGCGTGTGAGTCATCAATTTCTTCAAGGAGTAAATCGCGAGTTTCAGGTGCCCGCACATATGGGTTGCCTCGGGCCCCGAGTGCACCAACGAATGCAGGGACACTGATACCCAATGCATCACGCACCCGCCCACCTCGGGGTGCACCCTGTTCGAGAAGTGATGCACCAATAATCAGCGTGCTCACGATCGGTGGCGGGCAGATTCGCAAGTGGTCATGTCCTGCTGCAGCAGCGAGTGAAATAACTTGTGGGGTAATTAGTGAATCTGCAGCGACAAGTTCACGCCCAGCGCTCGCGATTGCCGCTTGACGAATAATCCCGGAGCCAAATTCGGGCCGGGCATTTTCATCCGGGGTTCCATTGAGTGAATCAAATGCGATGAGTTGGTGTTCACCAGGTTGTATCTCCTGCATTTGCCCTTGCGAGAGTGCGAGCACAGCGTCGGTGTGCGGGGGTATTGGTTCAAATGCACGCAACTTTGTTGCATAGTGCTGTGGCAGTGCCACATCCGGTGACAAATCGATGACGGTCCAAGGCCCGGCAGCGCATAAGGCGTAGCCGTCAAACTCGGCGACGTCTTCACCGGGTTCATCAGAAATTGCAACTATGGGCTCGCCCAGTAACGAACCACTCGCTTCGTCGAGCCGAGCTAGAGCCAAAGGCAGAGGTCGCCCGGCGGAATACGCCACCTGGCGAGCTAGGGACCAGCTGAGTAGACCATCGAGGCCCAGAGCCGAGTCGTTCACCTTCTCGTCCTCCAAACTCGACTCTAGGGTCCAGAGTCTATGTTCTAGGGTCACCCAAACGCTGGAATAACTACACGCTACTGTCCGCGAGCTCGCGTGATTCCGCCAGTTTCGGCAATTCCGAAGTTTCTATATTCCCAGTGCCGAGCGTAGCGGTTGTTGGCCGTGGCCGAGGTGCTCGTCGAGCCGGTTGCACGAATCCGCGGGCAAGCAGGAGGAATACGAGGATGACCGACACGGCGACAACGAGTGCAATTGACCATTCCGTCATTGCGTCCGTCCCGGCGAGAACATCATGCGCCGTGGCGAGTGGCCAGGCGAAGTACGCGATCAAGTGGGACTTTTTGAAGAACGAATTCCCCTTCTTACCCATTTTGGTCCGGATACGACCAATAAGGGATACGGGCAACATGCACCACAGCGCCAATGTCCCAAGAGCGACCGGGATGGGCTGCCATGAAGCTAATCCGGGAACCAAAATTTCAGGCACGGTGAACTTCACCACGGGATCAATCAGTAGAGCACCCAGATGCACGGCGAGGGCGGCCAAAGCGAGTGTGCCTAGCCAGCGGTGCAGGTGCAACAGGGTAACGGGAGTTGAGTTCGTGCCAAGAATTCGAGTGCGCAGGAACAACCCCCAGAACACGACCGCGGACAGAAGTGCCCAAGCCAAGACGCCACTGGCGCGGATGGTGAGCCATGTCCAAGCAATGTCTGCATTCAATAGGCTATTTATATTGTTCATGCGAACGCAACCTCTCCACTTTCTCGAACCAGGTAGTACGAGATTTCCATCTTGTTTAAAAATGTTTGAGCTTCGTTGAATCCAAGTACCATCGCTGCAGTTGCATACGCTTCTGAAATCCAGCCATGTTCGGCAACGACGGTGGCTTGCACGAGATCCGTTGCTGACACGGTGCCGCTTCGGGGATCGATTACGTGGTGCGTTCCATTCCCCCACACGCGTCGAGCCGTTGTACTTGTTGCCACCGCCAGTGAATCTGCGTCGGTGTTGACGGTTGCAATGATTTCATTGCGATCGCGCTCGTTGATCACACCAATGTTCCAGCTAGCAATGCTGTCCGCACCTGTTAGGTCCGGTGTTCCAGAAGTCACGACATCACCACCAATGTTTGCCAACACACCGATCGCGCCGGCGGCCCGAAATTCCCTACACAGGATGTCTCCTGCCAACCCCTTTCCTATTGCACCCGGATCCAAGGCAAGTCCGGCATCCAATGCGAGATGGTTTCCCCGCAGGTGAATCCCTGTTGGTGAAACAACCGTGGGCAGAGAAGTCGCGGCGCTGTGATCGGCTGAAATTTTGTCGAAATCAACGCTGTAACCAAGTGCATCAATAACTCGAGCCATCGTTGGATTAAAAAGTTCGTTGGTGAGTTTTGCGGCATCAAGCATTGAGGTGACGAGCTCCCGGAAATCATCGGAGATCAGCAGCTCGCCTTTTCCTGCATGTGCGTTATTACGTGAGAGTTCACTATCGGCTCGGAACCGGCTCCAGCTTTGCTCCAGAATCTCCATCCGTACCGGAACCAATTGAATAAGTTGATCGATGATCAACTGGTCGCCCCACAGCGTCACTTCAACGGGAGACCCCATGGCTCGGAAAGCCAGGGAAGCACGTTCCGTGACGCTGTGCTCACGACTAAGGGCGAGGGCGGTGTTCATCCGGATCCTTGTGAGTTGGTCTGAAGTGCTGGTGGATTCGCGGTGATAGGGGCAGGTGCGATTTTTGGTGCGGAACTCGCGACTGGTGATTGTGCGGGCTTGGATGAAACGGTTACCGCACCACCTGCTTGAGCAGCAACAAGTTGCTGGGCAACCGCATTCAACTGATCCCGATATTCGCTTAAGCGCACAGCCTCTTGGGTAAGGGCTTGCGCATAAGCCTGTAGCTGCTCGGCTGAGTAGCCCTCTAGGGAGGCAACTTCTACGCTGCTTGCATCGACGCTCGTTGTGGCCGGAGCACTTTGAGCCGCAGCATCTTCCATGGTTCGAAAACCGATGACTCCGACAATTCCAATGCCCGTGGCAACAGCCAGTCCCGTTGAAATGATTTTCGTGTTGCGTTGCTTCACGTCTTTTGAATTAGTCATCTTCGTTTTCCCTTTCGTCTTCCTCGTACTCGCCTTCTTCATCTTCTTCGTATTCGTCTTCTTCGTACTCTTCTTCTTCGTACTCTTCTTCTTCATACTGCTTAACGGGGGCTTCTTTGACAACGGCCCATTCATAAACAGCTCCACTGGATTTATTCACGTAACCGGTAACCACCGATCCGTCGGTGCGCTTCACGGTGACGCTGAAAGCATCGATTCCGTTGTGGTTGAGGGAGTCAACTTTGGTGACCTTGCCGCTCGTGGCATCAACTACCGCCTTGATTGCGTAGTCGCGATCTATCTGACCGACACTCGGGGAGGAAGTCACCACTTCATTGGACGTCACTGGCGCTGTTATCACCGGGATCTCAGGCAATGGTGAGGGGTTAAATGCGAGATCCGGTGACATTGGGGAAGTGGCACTGGAAGCGGCAAGAGTGACGGTTTCGTTCTCTGACTCGCTGGTAATTGTTGCCTGCATTAAGGAGATTGCGGCAATTACGGTGGCACCCACTATTCCGGTGGCTGCGGCTACTGAGATGAGCGTGCTGTTTCTTTTCATGACTCAACCATGCCAAAGTGAACGTTAAGCCAAGGTTGTCCAAGGTTAAGTCTGGGTAAGGAAATCAAGTTTGGAGTCAGTCGTCTGGCACGATAGCCCTATGCATGTACTCGTGGTGGAAGATGACCCGGCGATTTCAGGGCCCCTCCTCCAAGGTTTAGTTCGAAATGGCTTCGAGGCAACGTGTGTGGAATTCGGGGGTCTCGTCGTCGAGGCCCTTCCCGGCAAAGACATTGTGATCCTTGATCTCGGGCTGCCTGACATGGATGGGCTCGAAGTGCTGAAGGCGATCAGGAAAATATCTGATATCCCCGTCATTATTGCAACCGCCCGTGGTGATGAAATGGATCGAATTATTGGACTAGAAATTGGTGCCGATGATTATGTGGTCAAACCATTCTCAGTACGAGAACTTGCCGCCCGCGTTCGGGCAATCTCGCGAAGGCGGGTTGTTGAGGCCCCCAGTGAAATGGGTCAGGTAAGCCTTGATCGAAACCGAAGGTCGGTCCATGTATTAGGTGAGTTGATTGACCTCACCGCAAAAGAGTTTGATTTGCTTGCCGTCCTTCTCGAAGAACCAGGGCGGGTTGTTCCCCGTCAAGAGTTGTACTCGCGCGTGTGGGATCCCATTTGGATCGGTAGTGGAAAAACCCTCGATGTGCACGTTGCGGGTCTGCGCAAAAAGCTGGGAAATCCTGACTTGATTGAAACTGTCCGAGGCGTTGGCTACCGATATGTGGATCTACCGTGACCCGACGACTAGTCATTGCGATGACAACACTCGTCGCCGTCATTGCTTTAGCGCTTGCCATTCCTTTAGGAATTGCAATCAGTAATTACGAACGGGAAAGTTTCCTGAGTGATTTAGAGTTTGACACATTGACCACTGCTTCGGTCATGTCATCACAACCCTACATTGATTGGCAGGCCACTGCTGACGCAACGGCAGATCGAACCGGTGCTCGAGTTGTTGTTGTTAACTCTGATCTGACCTTGATTGCAGACAGTGATTCAACCGGTGTAGATCGCGCATTTGATCGCCCGGAAATTGAGGCAGCGCTTGCTGGGGAATTGGCATCGGATGTTCGTCCCTCTGTCACATTGGGTGATGACTTACGCTTCGTGGCTGCCCCAATTGTTCAAAACTTTAAAGTGGTTGCAGTGGTGCGGCTTTCCTTGAGCGAAAGTGCGGTTGATTCGGAAGTCCTCATCGCGGAACTCTGGCTGATTGCTTTTGTTGCCAGTGTTGTTCTGGCTGCTGGCCTTGTGGCTTGGTTCCTCTCCCGTTCACTTGCCAGACCCGTTGATGCCTTGACCGATGTCATTGAACTAATGCCGCAGGACTTATCCATACGAGCAGATGAAAAATATGGAACGAAAGAGATCCGCCACGCAGCTACGGCTGTGAACGCGACCGCATCTCGCCTCGAAGGGCTGTTGAGTCGGACGCAGAGAGTTGCAGCAGATGCCTCCCACCATTTGCGCAGTCCGCTGACAGGTGTGCGGCTTCGACTCGAAGCGATCTCTGATGTGTCGACGGATCCTGAAGTTATATCTAATGCAGATGCTGCAATTGCCGAAGTTGATCGATTGGCACACCGTATTGATCAAATCTTGCTATTGACCCGGTCAGATTCGGGGATGCTCAACATGCGCGAAGAATCGCTGAGCGAAATTGTGCTCGATCGTGTTGAAGCGGCCACTGTGATTGCTCAAGAGAATGGAATTGCGATTCGTACGGAGGTAGAAGACTGCACCGTCACGGTGCCCGCAGGCACATGCTCTCGAATCATTGATGAATTACTGGGTAACGCATTGAAATACGCAGATTCCGAGGTTGTTGTTCACCTTCAGAGAGCGGGGGATTTCTGCGAGTTGACGGTCTCTGATGATGGCGCAGGACTACCCGCGGGTGAGGACTTCACTCAAATATTTGAGCGGTTCTACCGTGCGGGCAATTCGCACCCGGGTGGTAGCGGTCTAGGTCTGGCCCTTGTTCAAGAAAGTGCCCGCATGGCCGGAGGAGATGCCTGGGCCCAAGGAGCCCCGGAAGGCACCGGACTTCAGATCTCGGTGCGCCTTCCTCTCACTCAATAATTGAACAACTGCTGTGAAGTTGAGGCATGCCTGCGCCACGCAGCACGAGAAACAACTAGGGATGCTCAATCGGGGACGGTAGCCTCTGGTCGTGAAGATCAGTGCAGATGTCGTCATTGTTGGGGCGGGCGTGGTCGGGCTGGCGTTGGCCGATGCCTGGTTGATACGCCACCCCGGGGACCATCTCGTCGTAGTAGACAAAGAATCCACATTGGGGCTGCATGCTTCTGGTCGTAATAGTGGAGTCTTACATGCCGGTTTCTATTACGCACCTGACTCTCTTAAAGCTAAGTTGACTCGAGATGGTAATCGAATGCTCAAAAATTTTTGCATTGAGCGAGGGGTCACGGTACGTGAGACAGGTAAAGTCGTCGTGACAACTTCGGGCGAACAATTGCCAGATCTCGAAAAGTTGTTTCAGAGGGGTCAGGCAAATGGTGTGGAGTTGGAAAAGATTGATGAAACCCAACTACACGAACTTGAACCATTAGCTCGCACACATGAACAAGCGTTGTGGTCACCGACAACCGCCGTGGCAGATCCGCTAGAAGTAATAGAGGCGCTCGCTCAACGTGTAGTTGAGCGCGGAGGTGTGCTATTGCTGGGACAGTCGGTGGTCGGCGTGGAATCTGGAAAAATTATGTTAAGCAATTCTGAAATAATTTCTTTTGGGCACCTAATTAATGCTGCAGGACTGTATGCCGACACTATTGCTCATTGGTGCGGTGTTGGTTTGGAATACAAAATGCTCCCCTTCAAGGGTCTCTATTGGTATGGCAGTTGGGAGCAGGGTCGACTACAGCGACATGTATATCCGGTGCCCGATTCACGTAATCCATTCCTGGGCACCCACGTCACTGTGACGGTTGACGGTCGGGCAAAGGTCGGCCCAACGGCGATCCCCTCTCTTTGGCGAGAGGACTATGGTGGCCTGAGCAATTTCTCGGCAGCAGAGATGTCGAGTATCGTGCGCATGTATCCAGGTTTCTTTGCAAGTAAGCATCACAATGTGTGGAGTCTGCTTAGGACGGAATTGCCGAAATACTCAAGAAGAAAATTGCTGTCGGAAGCCGCACGACTAGTGCCATCCATTAATAGTCGAGACTTTGAGACGAAGGGTAGGCCAGGCGTAAGAGCTCAACTTTTTCACGTACCTTCAGGTCGACTCGAAATGGATTTTGTAGTTCGTCAGGGGCAGAAGTCGACCCACGTGCTTAACGCGGTATCGCCAGCATGGACGAGTTCTTTAGCTGTGGCCAAGCATGTTGTCGAGGGAATTGAAACAGGAAACCTGTCTCATTGAGATCCTGATTTCCGGTTGTGAGAATTCCTATGACCTGTCGCAATTGCCTAGATCAAGATCCAAAGGCGCAGTGGCTCCTGTTGATCAAACCGGATCACCTGTTGCCGTGCCACTGTCCGATGGTCGCTCACATCTTAAGTAGTGAGACCGCCTAAGCGGGAAGGATTCGGCCCATACCGGTGTAGCTACGACCCCACCATGATCCGGAGATCGGACTAACGCGAACGCTTTTGCCAGGATTGGGGGCATCGATCATTTTTCCGTTACCAATGTAAATCCCAACGTGGTGTGCTCCGCCTTGGAAAAAGAAGACGAGGTCACCTGGCTGGGCGTTGCCTCTCTTAATTCTCTTGGCCTGGTTGTACTGGGCCTTGGAGTAGTGGGGAAGTGTTTTCCCGGTAATTTTCTTGTAGACAAATCGAACAAGACCCGAGCAATCGAATGCGTCAGGGCCGGAGCGACCAGCGCGATACGGGTCACCGATTTGCTTGCGGGCAAATGACACCAGCTTGTTGCGAACAACGCGGACTTCAGCTTTTTTGCCGGCCACGCGGTTGACCTTGCTAAGTCGTTTGCCTTCGTTCTTGGTTGCGGATATGGATCTCACCAAGCGTTCACCGGCAGCCGCATGGCGGTCAGCGCTACGGATATTTGCCGCTGGGGCATTGGCGTGGGCAGCGGTTGAGGTAATGGTTACCAGCCCCATTGCACTCATCACAATTGCCATCAACATGGCAATATGTGAAACCCGACGCGGGGTTTGCCCTAGCTCGTTCGGCGTCTCTGAACCCAGGGAAGCCGGCTCAGCAATACAGCCGTTCATAGTCTTCATCGTGCGGTCCATCTGATCTCCTCGTCCCCCGACTTGGCGGCTCACCGTGTCTGCAGGTTCTGCAGCGCTTACTCGGGTGGCGTCTTGCATGTAGCCGGTGCCACCCGAAAGTGAGTTTGAGGGTGTTCTCAATTCGATTCCAACTGGATCTCAAATCAAGCCCAACCCCAAGGTCAGGGGTAAGACGCTATGGTGATTTGCAAGATAACGGAAATGTAACGTTCGTTTATCGGACGCGTTTCCGACCGGTCTGTGACATAAGTCACGGGTGCTCCCTCATAGATCAAAATGACCAAAGTCCCTTGGGAATCGGGCATTTTTGACCACCGGGGATGCGTCATTCAAGTCCCAAAAGTGCCGCTTGAGTAGGCTCTAGCCCGTGGACCCTCAAACGCTCGACGCCTCCTCGCAGAGGTCCGCGGTAGCAAAAGGGATGATCTTCGTGGGGGCCGCCACCCTGATTGGCAATGGCACCGCATACCTGCTGAGCATGGTCTCGGCCCGAATCTTGAATCCAGCCGATTTCGGGGCACTCGGGGCCTTGCTCGGGCTTCTCGTAATCATCGCAACCCTAGGAATCTCGGTCCAAGCACTCACCGCGCGTCGGGTTTCAACAGCTCCCGCAGCGGACCGCAAGGACGTTGAAGGCCAAGCGATTCGACTCTCAATTCTCGTTGCTATTGCTATTGGAATTGGATCTGCGGTAATCGCCTGGCCGGTAAGCACGCTTTTCTCGATCCCGATTCTGGCCGTCGTGACCGGGGTTGCATCACTGGGCTTTGTCGTGATCGGCTCCGCTGCAATGGGTATCGCTCAAGGTCGCGAGCAACATGTAAAACTGTCCATCGCCTTTATTGCCAACTCGGGGGGCCGGGCACTCGGCGGAATCATCGGTGTTGTTGTTCTCCAAAGTGTTACCGGTGTTGGGTTCGGAATTTTGATTGGCTGCGCAATTGGCGCTGCCGTCGCTTATCAATTGATTTCACCAAAAACGT
Source organism: Bifidobacterium breve (assembly GCA_945861775.1). GTDB lineage: Bacteria > Actinomycetota > Actinomycetes > S36-B12 > S36-B12 > UBA4592. Next base: position 830 of record CAMAVT010000078.1, on the reverse strand, counting down.
TAAGCCCAAAACTTAAAGATGGCATCAGTATCGAATTCGGCCATGTCGCGCACGCCTTGATCGTGCTATTTACCCTTACGAATATTGATGTTTTGCTTGCCCGAGTATTTTTGACGGAAGACCTGTCAGGCGAATACTCCGTTGGGGTGCTTCTGGCAAAGATCGCCTTCTTCCTGCCCAATGCGATCATCATTGTTTTATTCCCCAAAATGAGTGGAGGCGGTTCACACCGCGCCCTCTACATAGCAACCGGGCTCACCGCGGTCGTAGGAGTAGTGATCACTCTTGCGAGCGTGTTCGCTGGCGATCTTGTCATCAGAATTCTTGGCGGTGCTCAATATGAAGATCTTGGTAGCGAGGCGTGGCTATTTGCACTGGAAGGCTCAGCGTTCGCACTGGTTCAAGTGTTGCTCTATTCCCGACTTGCAGCTCAAGACCGTCGAGCGGTGCTCGCGGTCTGGGGGGCCTTAGCGGTATTAGCCGTTGTTGTAGTCGGCTGGCGGCACAACACCGTCGCTGAAATCGTCACCAGCGTGGTTGCCGTCTCACTCGCGCTCACCGTGGTTGGTTTCATCCTTGACCGCCGCCAAAGTGTGCGGGTTGATCTTCCGATTGAAGCGGCCGAATAACCCTCGTAGCCCGAGTTGCAACCAGATCAATTCCGGTAGGTGGGGGATCTGAGACACAGCACGTTAAAACTATTTTTGGCCGTCCTCTAGAGTTAATGCGCTCACACACCAGGCGAGGTGGCAGAGCGGCCGAATGCAGGCGCCTTGAAAGCGCCCGAGGGGAAACTCTCCGGGGGTTCAAATCCCTCCCTCGCCGCTTTT
>CAMAVT010000077.1 GCA_945861775.1 Bifidobacterium breve | reverse complement strand
ATTCCCAATTCAAATGCGCGCAGGGCCAGACCGCACGCACGGGCTGCAACGTTAACGCGGCCGACTTCTACGCCGTCCATCATCTGATAGAAGCCCTTGCCGGGTTCCCCGCCAAGTAGGTCGTCATTGGAGAGTTGCAGATTGTCCATAATCAATTCGGTGGTGTCGACGCCTTTGTAACCCATTTTTTCAATCTTTCCAGGAATCGTGACTCCTGGACGCACCTCACCAAAGCCTGGCGTCTTCTCGATCAGGAAGGTTGACATACGCTTGTAGACACTGGAATCAGCTGGAGCAGCGTCATCGGTTCGCACCAACACCGCAACGAGTGTCGAGGAAGCTCCGTTTGTCAGCCACATCTTTTGACCTGTTAGCGAGTAACCATCTGCGTTTTTCACTCCCTTAGAAGTGATCGCGGAAACGTCAGACCCGCAGTTGGGCTCACTCATGCTGAAAGCTCCACGCACTTCGCCGGTCGCCATTCGTGGCAGGTATTTTTCTTTTTGCTCGGCAGTTCCGTGGTGCATCAACATGTAGGCAACGATGAAGTGGGTGTTAATGACTCCGCTGACCGGCATCCAGCCACGTGCAATTTCTTCTACTACGAGGGAGTAGGTGAGCAGTGACTCGCCGAGGCCGCCGTACTCTTCAGGGATCATCAATCCGAAGACGCCGAGTTCCTTGAGACCATCAACAATGGCCTGTGGGTACTCGTCGGCGTGCTCAAGCTTGTTAGCAACCGGAATAATCTCATTGTTAACGAAGTCGTGTACCGCACTCAAAATCTCTTTTTGAATGTCAGTGAGTCCTTCGGTGTATGCCAAGCGAGTCATGATTGTCCTTTATTCGGGTTCAGTTATTCGGGTACTGTGAATTGTTGAGTTCGAGTAAGGCCGGCCGCCCTACCTTTGGCTGCCATTACCAAAGCCATTTTGCGAGATGCTTCGTCGATCATTTCGTCGCCCAGCATCGCTGCACCTTTTGCTCCACCACTGGCCGAGGTGAAGTACTCGTATGCGTCGAGAATCATTTCGGCATGGTCGTAGTCCGACTGATCCGGTGAGTAAATTTCGTTGGCGGCGTCGACTTGACCCGGATGCAGGGCCCACTTACCGTCAAATCCAAGCGCTGCGGAGCGCGCTGCAACGCGACGGAATCCTTCAACATCTTTGATTTGCAGGTAGGGACCATCGATTGCCTGCTTGTTGTAGGCACGGGCGGCCATCAGGATTCGCATCAAGATGTAGTGGTAGGCATCACCGGTGTCATAACCGGGAGGATTTTCGCCAACGACGAGTGATTTCATATTGATACTCGCCATAAAGTCGGCCGGACCGAAAATAATGGTTTCCACGCGAGGGCTCGCCTGGGCGATTGCGTCAACGTTGATCAGCCCCAGCGCATTTTCAATTTGGGCTTCAATCCCGATCCGTCCCACCTCGAGCCCATTTGATTTTTCCAGTTGGGTGAGAAGTAGATCCAGGGCAATTATCTGGTCAGCCGTCTGGACTTTAGGCAACATAATTGCATCAAGGTTGGGGCCAGCGCCCTCAACAACTTCAATAACATCGGCGTAGGTCCACTGGGTCGTCCAGTCATTAACGCGAACCGAGCGAATCTTGCCGTCGTACCCGCCCTCATTGAGTGCATTAACGATGTTCTTGCGGGCCTGCGGCTTGGCTAGAGGAGCCACAGCATCTTCGATGTCCATGAAAACTTGGTCAACCGGAAGGGTGCGCGCCTTGTCGAGCATTTTCTCGCTGCTACCCGGCACCGCCAGATTGGATCGTCGGGGGCGCAATTCTCGTTCCGTATTTGACATGAACGAACATTAGCGCACACCTAAATATCGCGCTCACGAAAACTTTGAGGGTTAGGTCACACCGGTGCATTTGCCGAAAAAGCCAGGGTTCCCCCGAGGAACCCAATCGCCCAAATGAGACCAATTGGTCGCCAAGGCGACGGGGGGACTGACTTAAATAGGTGATGTCTCCATCGGGATTTCACTCTTCGGGTTTGACCTAATGACGAGAACGACACCGGCAATAATTAATGCCGCCGCCGGGTAGATCGCGACCGGTGGGGTTTGGCCCAACCAAATGGCCGCAGCCAAGGCGGCCCCCGGCATCTCAAATAAAATTGCAAGTGAAACGAATGTTGCCGATGAGTTCGCTAACACTTTGTTCATTAACGTGTGACCCAGCAACTGCGCGCCCAAGGTGATAGCGAGGATCATGAGCCACGCATCGAGACCAAAACCGATCAGATCTTGTTGAAAAACAAACATGAGTGGCAGGATCGTTAACGCTGCAATTCCATACAGCGGAAATGTCATGGTTGCAGTTGGAACACTCTTTCGCACTTCAGCACCAACCGAGACGTAGGCTGCCGCAAGAATTGCACCCGCCAAAGCAAGTGCATCGCCAATGAGATGTCTGGTATCAATTTGAATATCAATACCCGTCAATACCAAGACTCCGGATAGTGCAATCCAAATTCCAATCCACGAACCGCGACTGATCCGCACCCCTCGAGCTCTGGCGATGAATGCGGCCCAGATCGGTTGGGTTGCCACCAGCGCTGTTGATGCGGCAACCGATGTGAAGACGAGGGAAGGAATCCAGGTAGCAAAATGAAGACCTAGGAATACCCCGGACAATGCAGTGAGTCGCCACTCTCGGCGGGTCAAAGATCGAAAAGATTCTCGCTCTCGAAGGCCCACCCACAATCCTGTAAGACCGCTCCCAATCAGGCAGCGCCAAAAGGCAATCGCAAGTACCGGTGCGGCCGTTGCCGCGATCATGGGGCCACTGAGCGCGATAAAGACCATAGCTACCGCCAGGGCAATCAGGTCGCCTCTGGGAGGGAGGCCAAGGTCTACCGAACCGCGATCGATCCCTCTTTGCGAAGCGGCTCCCACAGGTGAAGCCAACACCATTGGCCCCATCTCCCTGCAATCAGCCTAACTTGTTTTTTTGATCAAAGCATTAAGCGGTACCCTGCGCAGGTGAGCACGAATCCGCGAGTCTTCCTCGCCCGGCTGAATGGCATTGGGGTATTTGACCCCAATGGCGACCAAGTGGGCAAAGTGCGTGATGCCATTGTCATTTTACGAACTGGAACCCTGCCCGCGCGGCTCACCGGCTTAGTTGTTGAGGTCCCTCCACGTCGCCGAATTTTTGTTCCCATGAGCAAGGTCACCACAATTGACTCGGGTCAAATAATTGTTACGGGAACAGTGAATCTTCGCCGGTTCGAACAGCGCAAGAATGAAACTTTGGTCACCGCGGAACTACTTGACCGCACCGTCGCATTACACGCCTCGGGTGATCCCGTGACAATTCTTGACGTCAGCGTTGAACAGTCTCGCAGCCGCGAATGGTTGGTGGATCAACTTTTCGTGCGCCGAGCTACTACAGGCTTTCGTCGCAGGGGCGAAAAGATGATCGTTGATTGGCACGATGTCACGAACATGTCACTCCCGGTTCCCGACCAAGCCGCCGAACAGTTACTTGCAACAATGGAGTCCTTGCGCCCGGCTGACGTCGCGTCCATACTCCGCGACCTCACCCCAAAGCGACGAACGGAAATTGCCCGTGAACTCGACGACGAGCGGTTAGCTGACGTTCTCGAAGAGATGACGGATCAGAATCGTGTTGAGATCTTGGAAGCCCTTGAATCAGAGCGAGCAGCCGACATCTTGGAAGAAATGGATCCAGATGACGCCGCCGACCTGATTTCTGAACTGGCGCCGGAACGTGCCGAAGATCTCCTGACGCGTATGGAGCCAGATGATGCAAACGATATTCGACGATTGCTGAGCTATGACGACTTTTCAGCCGGCGGCATGATGACAAGTGAGCCGATAATCATGGCGCCCGACGAAACTGTCGCCGACGCACTCGCTCGAATCCGTAACCCTGATCTCTCACCGGCGCTTGCATCGCAGGTGTATGTCTGCCGAGCACCCACCGAAACCCCAACGGGAAAGTATTTAGGTGTCGCTCACTTCCAGCGGTTGTTACGTGAACCACCATCTTCTTTAGTGTCCGCTCTCGTTGACACGGCCCTTGAACCAATGCGGCCAGACACCCCCCTCTCCGTTGTCACTCGAAGTTTCGCCAACTACAACTTGGTGGCATTACCGGTTGTTGACGAAAATGGCTCACTTGTCGGGGCGGTTACTTTCGATGACCTGGTGGACCACATGTTGCCGGAGGGTTGGCGTGAAGCACCTGACGGTTGGGAACCAGATGATTCGGCGGTGAACAATGGCTAATTCACCAATAAACTCCGGCGGCAAGCGACGATTGGACCAACCCCTTGAGCGCGGTCGCGCCCGACGCCCGAGTTATGACCCTGAAGTTTTCGGAGCAATGTCTGAGCGGGTTGCCCGGTATATCGGGTCTTGGGCATTTATTGCTTGGATGACAGCGGTAGTTGTTACCTGGATCGGCTGGAATGTCCTTGCCCCCGATAATTTAAAGCCCGATATTTATCCATTTATTTTTCTCACTTTCTTGCTGTCGTTGCAGGCCTCCTACGCTGCACCACTTATCTTGCTGGCCCAGAACCGACAAGCTGACCGCGAACGAGTGCAATTCCAGGAAGATCGAACCCGAAATGAACGACTCCTCGCGGACAGTGATTACCTCGCTCGGGAAATCGCTGACGTTCGCGATGCAATGGGTGAGCTAGCAACCCGAGACTATTTGCGTAGTGAACTGCGCGATCTACTCGAAGACATAGTCGACCGCCTGGATCGAATTGAAAGCGCACAGCAACCCACACCTACTCCCCCGATAGCATCAGAGCATGGACTTAACCCGGAATAAATCCGACGAATCTGAGACCGGCATCGACCTAGAAGCGGTAAACGCAGCACTTGCCGGTGTCGATGATCCCGAGATTAATCGGCCGATCACCGATCTCGGAATGGTAAAGGGCGTCCAACTTCTCGGGAACGGCATGGTTGAGGTCGGAATTTTCCTCACGGTTGCAGGGTGTCCCATGAAAAGCACCATCACGGAACGGGTTACCAACGCCGTTATGCAGGTTCCTGGCGTCCGCGAGGTGAAGGTTGAACTTGACGTGATGTCCGAGGAACAACGCGGCAAAATGCGCGAAACCCTCCGCGGAAAAGCTGAGAAAGAAATCCCGTTCAACAAACCTGGATCACTGACCAAAGTTTTTGCAATTGCATCCGGTAAAGGTGGAGTAGGTAAATCTTCAGTGACGGCCAACCTGGCAGTTTCCCTTGTACAACAGGGTTACACGGTAGGACTTCTTGATGCCGATGTTTACGGTCACTCAATTCCTAAAATTCTCAATGCAATGACACCACCCACCATGGTGGAAGGTTTAATCATGCCGCCGCAGGGAAACGGTGTGCGGGTCATGTCCATGCTGTCGTTCAAGCCAGGCGGAATTGAACAGGCTGTGGCCTTTCGCGGACCGATGCTGCACCGAGCACTGGAGCAATTCTTGACGGACGTCTGGTGGGGCGACCTCGATTTCCTACTCCTTGATCTACCACCGGGCACCGGGGACATTGCGCTGTCAACCGCACAGTTACTACCCCAGGCTGAACTAATCGTTGTGACTACTCCGCAACAGGGTGCTGCCGACGTTGCAATCCGTTCGGGAACACTTGCTGCACAAACAAACCAGAAAGTTTTCGGTGTAATCGAAAATATGAGCTCATTTCCTTGCCCCCATTGCGGTGAGCCCATAGATCTTTTTGGTGCCGGAGGTGGTCAGGCAGTAGCCGATGGACTCACCAGGACCTTAGGGACCAATATTCCGCTTCTGGGAAATATTCCTTTCGATGTGCGGCTGCGTGAGGGTGGCGACAAGGGTGAGCCCCTGGTGAGTGCATTTCCAGAATCTGATGCCGCGGTATCAATTGCCGCCATTGCCGCGCAACTCAGTGCCAAGCCACGCGGATTAGCCGGCATGAGCCTTAACATCACACCCGCGGGACGTTAAATACCAAGTTCTTAATTACCTGGTTCTAAGTGGCGTCCGGATCAAACATCGGCTTATCATTTTGTGCTGCCGGCTTAGTTTTCGCTGGCGCGGTGTCTTCGGCAAACAAGGAAGTCGCAATATTTCGTGGGTGATACTCGCCAAGACTTTTCACTGTGTTAATCGTGTCCTGCAAGTCCAAACCTGATGAATCAGCAAGGTCCTTACGTGCGCTACCCGCCATTTCGCGGATTTGGCGTAACCACTTGATCGCGTCAGCGGCCGCTTTCGGCAGCCTTTCTGGACCAAAAATCAGGAGCCCCAGCACTCCAAGGGCGATCATCTCCCCGATCCCAATGTCAAACACGCTATTAGGTTACGCCGGACGTGGTGGGCATAACTAGTGGGGTGCGCATCCCCTTCTACCGATCGAGCTAGCCGATTGTGGTCGAGGAGCCCAAAGTCAGCGGAATGGTTGAATTCTGTCCCCTGCGGATTACTGAAATCTCGATCTGCTCACCCGGGGCATAACTGCGAATGACAACAACCAACTCGGTTGAGTCCGCAACTTGACGGTCATTAAATCCGATAATCACGTCACCCACACGCAATCCTGCCTTTTCAGCAGGACCACCCGGAGTAATTTCACTGATTTCAGCTCCTTCGCCCGTGTAGGCAGTGTTGAGAACCACACCAATGATCGGTGTCTTCGAATCACCCGTTGCAATTAACTCTTCAGCAATTCTTTTAGCAGTGTTGATAGGTATCGCAAAACCAAGACCGATGGATCCGGTCTCACCGCCGATTGTTCCCGCCAGGGTCGCGATCGCCGAGTTGATTCCGATAACCCGTCCACCACCGTCCAGTAATGGGCCACCCGAATTTCCTGGATTAATCGCGGCATCAGTTTGAATTGCATTGATGAACGCCAGTTCGCCACTTCCACCAGCCGTCACCGGCCGATCCAAAGAACTAATGATCCCCGAGGTGACAGTTCCGTTGAGCCCGAGTGGGGCACCGATTGCAATTACTACTTCACCGACGCGCACGGCACTTGAGTCACCAAGTACGGCCGCAGGCAGGCCAGTTTTATCAACTTTAAGTACGGCCAAGTCATAGGAAGAATTACGACCGACAATCTTGGCGATAGCTTCTTCACCGTTTTCAAAAACAACGGTGAGTTCCCCGCCGTCGGCTGCCGGGGCAGCGACGTGGTTATTCGTGAGAATGTAACCGTCGGATTGCACTATAAAACCCGAACCACTGCCAGAATTCTCGCCCGCCTCAATCAAAATTGATACGACACTGGGCAACACGGATTCGGCAATTGCCGCGACATCGGTTGTACTCACGTTCACAATGTTGTCGAGTTGTGGCAATGCAATCACGTTGGTCGTACCACTCGCATTCTCATCTGCGTTGGATCCGATCAAATATCCACCAAGACCGGCAACCCCACCGACGATGAGAGCGGTAAATCCCGAAACCAGAATCGTTCCCCAGAAACCCAGCCCACGACGCTGCGATGTACGAGCAGCGGGCCCGGGCTGCGGTGGGGGAGCCACGAAATTAGTTGGGGGGAAGTCGCTCACCACACCAGCCTAACGTGCACTATTCATTATGACCGAAGCCTTACCGCTAGGCTCTCAAAAGCATCTATACTCGAATTTACCAGTCTCGCGAGGAGTGAAATGTCTTATTCAGCGATTACACCCGGTGCTGCCGATTACACGGAAAATTACCTGGGTGAGTTTGACGCCGAACACGCAAGTGAACTGCGAAGCGCCAGATTACATGCAGCAGACCTGGGGCTCGAATGCGTAAGCGCCCAAGTTGCGTCCCTTCTGGAACTGCTTGCAGCCTCAATCCAAGCCCAGGCAATCATTGAAGTAGGCACGGGGGCCGGGATCTCAGGCGCTGCACTCCTCGAAGGCATGAAGGCTGGCGGGGTCCTCACCAGTATTGACCTAGAAGCGGAATACCAACGTCATGCCAAAGAACTATTCACCACCTTGGGGTGTGAATCCAACCGCATGAGACTCATTGCCGGCCGTGCACTTGAAGTGCTGCCGAGATTCTCCGACGGTGCGTACGACCTCATTTTTATTGATGCGGAGGCAGGGGAATACCCGGCGATGCTCAACCAGGCAAAAAGACTGCTTCGAATTGGTGGGTTGGTGATTTTCCACGGTGCATTTGCATCAGGGATGGCTGACCCAAGTGTTCGTGACTACGAGGCAACCGCGATGCGCGATGTCGCAACTGAATTGCGCTCTGACAGCGATTGGTTGCCCTCACTGCTCACCGTGGGCGAGGGACTTTTCGTGGCTTCACTTCGAAGCCGGGACTAAACCTGAATTAAACTCTGTACTAGGCGAAAACTTCGAGAAGTTTGGCGCCCAATTCTTTTGCTTCGTCAGCCTTAAGCTCAACAACAAGGCGTCCACCGCCCTCTAAGGGAACGCGCATCACGTAGCTGCGAGCCTCTTTGGTGACCTCCATTGGTCCGTCTCCGGTACGTGGCTTCATCGCGGCCATATTCGTGTCCCCTTCCAGCCAGGTCTTTGCAGCGCTATTGCGCCCATCCGGTACCCGGGCTCGCCCGGCTCGAAAGGCCCATTATTCCGCATGACCCGCTTCCATAGCCAAGCGCCCTCTGATTCGGGTGATTTTAGAAGGGTGGGCCCGATTCGATCTCACGCTTAAGGGCCTTAAGAGATTTCTTTACTCCAGCGAGTAGCGGGAACTTGCCAATCGGCCAACCGATCGCGCCCAGAGCACCCAACGGCAGCTCGAAATCCTCGCTCCAAATAAATCGTGCCGTGTTTCCCGGCAGAGCGACAACCTCCATGGTTCCGGTCCCTTTGACCAAGGTTCCCGTGTGGAGAACATCGACGCGGTAGGGCGGCTCCCACCGGGTAATTTCCATGGTGTCCCAAAAGCCCACCGGCCCGGTCCCCGTCCAACCTGCAATCACCGATCCCACACTCTTGCCGTCACCTTTGCGGATTTCCACCCTGGTGCCCACCATCCAGCGATCCTGTTTGGTCCACGCCGTGAAAGCATCAAAAACTTCCTGAACCGGTGCGTTAATCACGATGTCCAAGTCAAGTCGGCGAACACGTTTAGTACTCATCTTGTGCGCCTCATTGTTTGCGACTCGATTCGAGTTCTGCGATCCGGCCTTCAAGCAGGGCAATTTTTTGATCAACCTCATCCATGCGATAGCCGCGAACCGTTACATCAAAGCCCTGTGAATCGGGTTTGTAATCACCCGTGTTCTCAATTCCAAGGTCTGGGGTAAACCGACCGGTGATCACAATGGCTGCTCCCGCAATTATCAGAATCGCAAGGACCACGAAAAGGAACGTCATGTCGCTAGTCCACCATGGATAGGTGAACCTTGCTCTGTTAACCAACGTCGGAGGTTTGTCGCCACGCTGATCAGCTCTTCTACATTCACGAATTCACCTTGACTATGTGCAACCGACGGATCCCCTGGTCCGTAATTGACCGCTGGCGTACCCATAGCAGAGAAGCGGGCAACATCGGTCCAACCAAACTTCGGAGCCACCGTGGCACCCGTTGCGACCAGAAACGCCTGTGCGGCGGGGTGAGATAGGCCAGGAAGCGCACCCGGCGCCTGGTCGGTGATGTCAACGTCAAAGCCGGCAAAGATCCCTTGGACGTGTGCAATCGCCTGATCCACCGTCTTATCGGGAGCGAACCGGTAGTTCACCGTGACACAGCACAGATCGGGAATCACGTTTCCGGCGATGCCACCGCTTATGGCAACAGCGCTTAAACCTTCGCGATATGTGAGACCGTCAATTACCGGGCTGGAGGGTTCGTAGTTCTCCAAAATCTCTAGGATTTCACGCGCTTGGTGAATTGCATTTTTGCCCATCCAGCTTCGCGCGCTGTGCGCTCGCTCACCACGAGTCGTAATGGTGGCTCTCATTGTCCCCTGACAACCTGCTTCAATATTTGCGTTACTGGGCTCCATGAGCACCGCGAAATCAGCCTCCAAAAACTCTGGGGAAGTTTGCGATATTTTTAGGAGACCATTAAATTCCGAGCTGACTTCTTCGGATTCATAGAAAATAAAAGTAACGTCACATACCGGGTCGGTGACGGTTGCCGCAAGCTGCAAAGCAATTGCAACCCCGCCTTTCATGTCAGCTGCGCCTAAACCGTAAATCCGCTCTGACTCAACGTGGTGAGGGAGATTCCCATTGGCCGGGACGGTATCCAGATGGCCAGCGAGAATTATGCGATCACCACGGTTCGCATGATTGGTGGCAATCACCGAGTTACCAATTCGAGTTACCGACAGGTGTGAATATGAACGCAAAGCTTGTTCGATCAGATCGGCAATCTGTTTCTCTTCATGCGATTCGCTGGAAATGTCAATCAGGGTCGCCGTGAGAACGGGCAATTCGGCAACCAAAGACAACGGTGCCAACTGACTTGTGATGCTCACGCCACTACGGTAGTGCCGTGAGCGAAAATCTGTTGAATGGACCTGCGAGTGGACTCGGATTAGCGACCTACAGCGACGAAACGCTGCTAGACGTCTGGTACCCCAACCCCGCATTGGGGTCAACTCCCCCAGATGTACCCGGGCTTGATGCCGGTGCAGTCCATGACGAGTTGCGGGGTGTAACCGTGCGCGGGATCCGCACGCAGATTTCGGACCTTTCCGCACCTCCGGCTGACGG
>CAMAVT010000076.1 GCA_945861775.1 Bifidobacterium breve | reverse complement strand
TGCGGACAAGATCACACCGTCTATGGCCAAAGCGATTGATGAAACTAACCGACGTCGGGCTAAACAGGTTGCCTACAATAAAGAAATGGGTGTTGACCCTCAGCCCCTGCGTAAGAAAATTGCTGATATCACCGATATGCTCTCGCGCGAAGAGGAAGACACGGCGAAGTTATTCACCGCGGAGATTTCACAAAGCCGCAAGCACACTCCCAGTGGAGATCTTGTGACTTTGATTCAAGACCTCAGTGATCAGATGCGGGCGGCAGCATCCGAACTACAATTCGAGTTAGCGGCTCGATTACGAGATGAAATTTCAGACCTAAAGAAGGAATTGCGCGGAATGCAATCAGCGGAGGCTCATTAATCAATGGAAACATCACTTGGATTGTGGATCGTAACGATTGTGGGTATTTCGGCCCTCATGGCTATCGACTTCGTTGCTATCTCACGCAAGTCGCACGACGTCAAGTTTAAAGAAGCGTTATGGACGTCAATTTTCTATGTCGGTATAGCAGTTGCTTTCGGTGTCTTCATCTACGTTTGGCAGGGTTCGCAATTCGGAACAGAGTACTTTGCAGCATATCTAGTCGAGAAATCTCTCAGTATTGACAACTTGTTTGTCTTCATAATTATATTGACGCAGTTCGCCGTTCCTTTCAACCTTCATCAACGCGTTTTGTTGATTGGTGTTGCCCTAGCAATAGTTTTGCGAGGCATATTCATCGCCATCGGCGCGACCGCGCTGGAATATTTCTCGTTTACATTTGTTATTTTTGGCGCGTTGCTCATATGGACAGGTGTGCAGCTGATGCGACACCGGGATGAAGACCCCGATCCACGCGACAACCTCATGGTGCGCGTTGCTCGCAAGCGTTACCGTTTCTCAAATGACTACCACGGAACCAAACTGTTCATCAAAGAAAACGGTCTGCGGGTTGCTACCCCTCTGCTGCTGGTGATGTTCGCTATCGGGACCACGGATCTCCTATTCGCCCTTGATTCCATCCCTGCGACATTCGGAGTCACTGAAGAGCCATATCTGGTTTTCACTGTCAACGCGTTCGCACTGCTAGGACTCCGGGCTCTCTACTTCCTGCTCCGTGGGTTATTGGACAAAATGATTTATCTGTCGCTGGGGCTTTCGGTAATTTTGATATTCATTGGAATCAAATTGCTTCTGACTTATTTCCACGAAGTCAATAGCGTGATTCCCAAGATTTCCACAAACATGAGTTTGGCTTTTATCGCGCTCGTACTTATTGCTGTCGCTATCGGGTCAGCGATCAAGGTCAAGCGTGACCCTGGTGCCAAGGGGCATGTCGGTCGACTCACCGATGCGAAGCCAGAGGATGAAGTTTAAGCAGTATCTACCAGCCTCGGTCTTGCCAGGAATCGAGCGAGGCTCGTTCAGCTCCAACCGTGGTGTCATCGCCATGACCCGGGTACACCCAGGTTGTGTCAGGGAGTGCATCAAAGACCTGAGTTTTCACGCCATTGAAAAGAGCTGAGAAGTCACCCGGTGTCGTGGTTTTTCCCACGCCTCCAGGGAAGAGACAATCTCCAGAAAAGAGGTGTCCATGCCCGAATGGATCGTCATAAAAAAACATACTCGCTCCGGGTGTGTGGCCCCCGGTGGTCAGAACTTTCAGCGAGATATCGCCAAAGGTGACAACGGCCCCGGGTTCCAACACTTGGTCGGTGGGTACATCAATTGAACCGACATCTGCTTTAGGTGCGAAGGTCTTTGCGCCGGTGGCACTAACTACTTGGGCCAAAGCGCCCCAGTGGTCGTGGTGACCGTGTGTGGTGAGGACACCCATCAGCCCGCCAGGCCCCACGAGCGTGAGTAATCGATCCGGTTCCGCTGCAGCATCGATCAGTACCTCGGTGCCCGTTTTCGCACACCTCAACAGATATGAATTGTTGTTATACGGGCCCACGGCGATTTTGCTAATCAGCAGATTAGGCAACTCGCGAACGTGTGCAGGACCATTTACCTGGGCATTCCCGTTATACATATTCAGACTATAGCGACCAAACAGGCGTCGGACGCGGGTTCCCAAGGAAGCCGGGAGGGTGAAAGACGAATAAGATTAGGCAGGCTCGGAAGTACATCAGTGGCACATTATGTGGGAATGAGTTTGGGTGGAAAAGTTAATCATTAGAGGCGCTCGAGAGCACAATCTCAAGAACGTCTCAGTGGATTTGCCTCGCGATGCCCTCATCGTGTTCACTGGATTGTCCGGGTCGGGGAAGTCCAGTTTGGCATTTGACACGATCTTTGCTGAGGGTCAGAGACGTTATGTCGAGAGTCTCTCTGCGTACGCGCGGCAATTCTTGGGCCAAATGGATAAACCTGATGTGGATTTTATCGAGGGGCTTTCTCCTGCAGTTTCGATTGACCAAAAATCAACCTCGCGCAATCCTCGATCCACCGTTGGAACGATCACGGAAATTTACGATTACCTACGGCTACTTTACGCTCGAATAGGAAAGCCGCACTGTCCCGAGTGCGGAGACCCGATTGCTAAGCAGACGCCGCAACAGATAGTTGATCAGATTCTGGAAATGCCAGCAAAGACAAAGTTTCAAGTGTTGGCACCCTTGATACGGGAACGTAAGGGCGAATACCTTGAGGTGTTTAAGCAGCTTCAAGCAGACGGTTACTCCCGCGTGCGTGTTGATGGTGAAATCTATGCACTCGACAGCGTTCCAACGCTCAAAAAGCAGGAAAAGCACACCATTGAGGTTGTGGTGGATCGCCTTGCGGTCAATCCCGAGTCACGTCAGCGGATGACGGACTCGGTGGAAACGGCCCTTGGGCTTGGGCACGGAAACGTAACCTTGGATTTCGTGGACCGCCCCGTCGGTGATCCCAATCGGGAGCTGACCCTCAGTGAGCATTTAGCCTGTATGCGAGATGGTTTGTCCTTCGAAGAGCTTGAACCACGCTCCTTCTCCTTCAACTCTCCCTTCGGGGCGTGTCCCTCGTGTTCAGGCCTCGGAGTAACGCGTGCAGTAGATGAAGAGTTAGTTATTCCCGATTCCGAAGCCTCACTCAATGAAGGCGCTATCGCTCCATGGTCACGCGGAACCGTGAGTGAGTACTTCAAAAGATTACTTGAAGCCCTTTCCGAGGAAATTGGGATTGACATGGACACCCCGTGGTCGAAGCTGAGCCCAAAAAATCGAAAGGCGATTCTCTATGGAACGGACGCCGAGCTACACGTAAAATTCAAGAACCGCTACGGAAGACAGCGCTCTTACTACACCACCTACGAAGGTGTCGTCAATTTCATCGCACGCCGCCACGCAGAGGCTGACACTGACTCATCTCGTGAACGTTTCGAGGGCTTTATGCGTGAAGTTCCTTGCGAGGCATGTCAGGGAAGTCGACTCAAACCATTGACTTTAGCCGTAACAGTGTCAGATCATTCCATTGCTCAGATTGCAGCGCTGCCCATCAGCGGCGCTCGTGATCTTTTGGCGTCTTTGAAACTGTCCAAGCGAGATGAAACGATTGCGGCACGCGTACTCAAAGAGGTTAATGAACGATTGCAGTTTCTCGTTGACGTTGGTTTGCACTATCTCTCACTGGATCGTGCCGCGGGAACGCTCGCGGGCGGGGAGGCACAACGAATTCGATTGGCCACCCAGATTGGGTCCGGCTTGACCGGAGTTCTCTATGTACTAGACGAGCCGAGCATTGGCCTGCATCAGCGTGATAATGAACGACTGATCGAAACGCTTATACGATTACGTGATTTGGGCAATACTTTAATCGTCGTTGAGCATGACGAAGACACAATCAGAATGGCTGATTGGATTGTGGATATAGGGCCAGGTGCAGGAGAGCACGGGGGCGAAGTTGTCGTTAGTGGAAAACTCGAAGACCTAATCAAATCGAAAAGATCAATAACCGGTGCATACATTTCGGGAGCACGAAGCATCGCAGTGCCAAAGGAACGGCGAACCCAAGATCGTGGCTGGATCGGTGTTCGTGGAGCAAAGGAACATAATCTTTGTAATGTTGATGTTGACTTTCCTTTAGGTAATCTCTGTGTCATCAGTGGGGTGAGTGGATCTGGCAAGTCAACCTTGGTCAACGACGTACTACTCAATGTTTTGGCGCGTGAACTCAACGGCGCCTCGGTCGTACCAGGCAAGCACACCAAGGTCACCGGGCTGGACCAGGTAGACAAGGTGGTGCATGTAGATCAAGGTCCGATTGGCAGAACACCGCGTAGTAACCCCGCGACCTACACCGGGGTTTTTGATCATGTGCGCAAGCTTTTCGCGCAGACACAAGAAGCAAAAGTGCGCGGATATCAACCAGGCAGGTTCAGCTTCAACGTCAAAGGCGGACGTTGTGAGGCCTGCAGTGGTGACGGCACGTTAAAGATTGAGATGAACTTCCTCCCAGATGTCTACGTCCCATGCGAAGTGTGTCACGGTGCGCGATACAACCGGGAGACACTCGAAGTCCACTACAAAGGTAAGACAATCGCCGAAGTACTCAACATGCCGATTGAAGAGGCAAGTGAGTTCTTTGCTGCTATTCCCGCAATTTCACGCCATTTGAAAACCCTGGTTGAGGTTGGCTTGGGTTACGTCCGGATGGGTCAATCAGCACCAACCCTCTCCGGTGGGGAAGCACAACGGGTGAAACTTTCCGCCGAACTGCAGAAACGTTCAACAGGTCGAACGATTTACATTCTCGATGAACCTACGACCGGACTTCACTTTGAGGACATTAGAAAATTGCTCCTCGTATTACAAAGTTTGGTCGACAAAGGCAACAGTGTCATCGTCATTGAGCACAATCTGGATGTGATTAAATCGGCTGACTGGATAATTGATATGGGGCCCGAGGGAGGCTCAGGTGGTGGCAAGGTGGTAGCCCAGGGGACACCCCTTGACATCGCAGCGGTCAAGGCAAGTCATACAGGTAGATTTCTTAAAAACATGAAATTGAACATTTAGGGAGCATGCGAATGAAACGACGAGATGTCTTAAAAGCCGGAGCAGTAACTGGGGCACTTGCAGTGGTTGGAGTATCTGTGAGCTCCTGTGCCAGCGAAACGGCAGTAAAAATGTCAGCCGACTCAATCTCGTTGGCGGACATTCCGATCGGCGGTGGGCTAGTGGTAGCTGAACCACCCGTCGTCCTCACCCAGCCCACTGAGGGTGAAGTGAAGGCTTTCACCTCGATTTGTCCACACCAGGGCTGCAAGGTGAGCGAAGTGTCTAATAATGAAATTTTTTGTCCCTGTCACGGTTCAAAGTTTTCGGCGCTTGACGGCTCGGTAATTCAAGGACCTGCGACGGAAGGGCTAGCTGCCGCAGCGGTGGCCCTCGATGGAACCAAAGTCAGTTTCGGCTAATCCACGAAATAGTTGATGTCTGACCCTTCGAGTTATCGCCCAGCACCGGGAAGTATCCCGGTGAATCCTGGCGTCTATCGGTTTCGTGATCCTGAGGGTCGCGTGGTCTATGTCGGTAAGGCAAATAATTTACGTTCTCGGCTCAACTCATATTTCCAGGATTTCAGCGCATTGCACGCAAGGACACAGAAGATGCTCACAACAGCGTCGAGTGTCGATTGGCTCACTGTTGGCAACGAAGTCGAAGCACTTGTTTTGGAGTACTCGTGGATCAAGGAGTACTCGCCACGATTCAATGTCCGGTTCCGCGACGATAAAACATATCCCTATTTGGCCGTGACAGTGGGTGAGGAGTATCCGCGGGTGGCTGTGGTTCGAGAGGCAAAAAGAAAAGGAACGCGGTATTTCGGTCCGTACACTCAAGTCTGGGCGATTAAGTCGTCCTTGGAGGAGTTAATTCGGGTTTTTCCTGTTCGGTCCTGCCGCAATGGCGTTTTTAACCAAGCTAAACGAAGCGGTCGCGCCTGTTTACTCGGATATATTGACAAATGTAGTGCACCTTGTGTCGATCGAATATCCATCGAAGATTATCGCGAGCTGGTTGATCAGCTCATGCGCTTTCTCAGCGGTCAAACCCGAGAGTTTGTTGACAACATAACTGAACAAATGAAGGCGGCGGCGGCAAAGGAAGATTTTGAAGCCGCTGCTAAATGGCGGGATCGACTCGTAGCTTTAGAAAAAGTACTCGAGAGAAACTCAGTCGTATTTGATGACTCAACCGATGCTGATCTTTTGGGATTTCACTTTGATGAACTCCACGTTGGAGTTCAAGTAATTCACGTTCGAGTTGGTCGGATAACGGGGGAGCGCTTTTTTGTGGTGGAGCGCACGGAGGAACTTGATGAACCTGGCTACGTTGAACGAATTTTGACCAGGGTCTATTCCGATATAGCGACGGATGGAATACCGAAAGAAGTTCTTTTGTCCCAATTGCCATCAAATGACATGGCGTTATCGACATGGATGGCTGATACACGCGGATCCAGGGTGGATTTACGCATCCCACAACGTGGCGACAAGCGCGCTCTGATGGCCACCGCTGTTGAAAACTCGGAAAGATCACTCGCGAAGAACCGAATGGAAAAAAGTGCAGACATTACGGTTCGAACTCAAGCCCTCAACGATTTGCAGGAGGTCTTGGGCTTACCGGAGCCGCCCTTGCGCATTGAATGCATTGACATTTCCACGCTGGCCGGTACCGAGACTGTGGGATCACTGGTTGTATTCGAAGATGGATTGCCCAAGAAGTCTGATTACCGAAAGTTCATCATTAAGGGTGATCGCAAGGATGATCTTTCAAGCGTTTATGAAGTGGTAAGTCGGCGATTTAAGGATTCAACCGATGAGGAAAGTACCCGATTTGCCTACCAGCCTTCACTCCTGGTCATCGATGGTGCTGCTGGACAGGTGAAGGCTGCCGAATCAGCATTACGCGATTGTGGCGTCCGTATTCCTGTAGTTGGGCTTGCCAAACGCCTCGAAGAGGTTTGGGTGTTGGGACAGAGCGATCCAATTATCTTCGCACGCAATAGTCATGCGCTGCATTTATTGCAAAGGATCCGCGACGAAGCCCATCGGGCTGCAATAGGCCACCACAGAAAGCGGCGCAATGCAACATCTCTTAAAAGCGATCTTTCGGAAATCCCCGGTGTAGGTCCGGTCACGATCAAATCTCTGTTGATCACCTTCGGCTCGGTTAAAAACATCAGGGCGGCCAGTGTCTCCGAATTAAGTGCGGCCAATGGAGTTGGGGTCAAAAGTGCCGAGATGATTTGGAAGTCCTTGCACCCTGACGGTGCTTGACAGTGGCGGTATTGTCAAATTCGGAACGCTTAAGACAGATAATTTACGGAGGAGCGTAAGCGTGTCAGATACGAACCTGCAGGACTCTGAATTAATCATCCTCACCGGGATGAGTGGGGCTGGCCGGACGACGGCCGCCCGGGCTCTTGAGGATTTGGGTTGGTTCGTCATTGATAACATCCCGCCAACTTTGCTCCTTGAAGCGCTTGAATTAGCTAGCCGGAGTTCAGATATAAAAAAGGTTGCCGTTGTTGTTGATACTCGCAGCCGCTCTCTGTTCGCGCAGTTGAGTTCGGTTCTTTCCGACATAACCCCACGCGTTGGCAGCGTCACGATTGTATTTCTTGAGGCCACTGATGAAAGCCTGGTTCGCCGGTTTGAATCTTCTCGGCGACCACATCCACTGCAGAATTCACAGGGAGCACTTGAGCATCGAATTATCGATGGACTTTCTCGTGAGCGTGAAATATTGGGTGACATCAGGGCTGTCGCGGACTTGGTGATTGATACCACATCTCTCAATGTGCACGATCTTCGACGCAGGATCGAAGCAGCATTTGATTCACAAAATGAGGGTGATTTTCACATAACGGTTCTTTCATTTGGTTTCAAGTATGGAATCCCTGTCGACGCGGACATGGTCGCAGATGTTCGCTTTTTACCGAACCCCTACTGGGATGAACAGTTGCGACCATTAACCGGACAAGACTCAGCTGTCTCGCAAAGCGTTATTGAACAACCAGGTGCAATGGAGTTTTTGGCGCACTTCCAGGATCTCCTTGGCACAATGCGTGAAGGGTATCTGCGTGAAGGTAAGCGGCTGGTCACGATTGCTGTTGGCTGCACAGGCGGAAAACACCGCAGTGTCGCGATGACCGAGCAACTTGCATCAATGTTACGAGATAAAGGCCTGCAGGCCTCGGTTTTTCATCGGGATCTTGGCCGTGAGTGAATCAGACTTCATGGAGAAACAACTCAATTATGAAGTGGCAACGCACGAAATTAGGCGCCAGATGTTTAGTATTGATGTCGATACACGTGGTTTAACCAATTATTTAGCACAACGTTCACGCATTTCGCGTGTTGATGCAATTGAATTAGGGAGTATGCAATGTCGATGACCGCTGCGGTGAAGGACGAACTCAGCAGAGTTTCGGTGACCAAAATGTGTTGTCGAAAGGCAGAAGTATCGACTATCTTGCGATTCGCTAGTGGACTTCACATTATTAACCGTGCGATCGTGGTCGAGGCTGATCTTGATACCGGTTCGACAGCCAGACGTTTACGGAAAGACATTTTTGATATTTACGGCCACGAAAGTGAAATCGCTCTAGTCCAAGGCACGGGAATCAAAAAAGGTACGCGTTACTTGGTTCGAGTTGTTGTCGGTGGTGAGGCTTTAGCCCGCCAGACCGGGATCGTCGACGCAAGCGGGCGCCCAGTAAAAGGTCTGCCACCGGCAATTGTTGCTGGCGGAATGTGCGATTGTGAAGCTGCCTGGCGGGCCGCTTTTCTGGCACACGGTTCACTCACTGAACCCGGTCGATCCTCATCCCTTGAAATCACTTGCCCGGGACCAGAATCAGCGCTGGCGTTGGTAGGCGCTGCCCGCAGGCTCGGGATCGGAGCAAAATCCCGGGAGGTTCGCGGAGTGGATCGGGTCGTCATTCGTGACGGAGATGCAATTGGAGCCATGCTGACCAAACTAGGTGCGCATGACGCAATGATGGCCTGGGAAGAGCGGCGAATGCGCCGGGAAGTTCGGGCGACCGCGAACAGACTGGCTAATTTCGATGATGCAAACTTGCGGCGCTCGGCAAGAGCCGCGGTGGCCGCTGGGGCTCGAGTTCAACGGGCATTGGAGATCTTGGGTGATGAAATACCCGATCACCTAGTGGTAGCCGGTCGCCTCCGCATGGAGCACCAGCAGGCAAGCCTCGAGGAATTGGGCGCCCTGAGTGAACCGCCTATGACTAAGGATGCCATTGCTGGGCGGATCCGGCGCTTACTGGCTTTGGCGGACAAGAAAGCCCAAGAAATGGGTATACCTGACACCGAGGCGGCCGTGGCAGCTCTAGAGAGTCATCCGTAACCGTTTGGCAGCAAGACGTTGACTAGCATTATGTCGGTGCATAACGCTCACAATCAGACGAGTAAGGGTGATCCCCGTACTGTCATACCGGGTTAAAAGGAGATCTCGATGAAGGTTGGAATTAACGGCTTTGGCCGGATTGGCCGCAATTTCTTTCGCGCCATTGAAGTCAGTGGGGCTGACATTCAAATTGTGGGAATCAATGACCTCACCGATACAAAAACTTTGGCACACCTGCTCAAGTACGACAGTATTTTAGGTCGATTTAATGGCACAGTTGTGGCCGAAGATGCCGCGATCGTGGTTAACGGTGTCCGAATTCCTATTTACGCGCAGCGGGATCCAGCGGACCTGCCCTGGGCACAAATCGGTGCCGAAATCGTCGTTGAGTCGACCGGGTTTTTCACGGATGCAGAATCGGCCCGCAAACACATTACCGCTGGCGCAAAGAAGGTAATCATTTCGGCGCCTGCCAAGGGTGAAGACATCACGATCGTGATGGGGGTCAATGAGGACAAGTACAACCCGGCCACCGACGACATCATTTCAAATGCCTCGTGCACTACGAATTGCTTAGCACCAATGGCGAAAGCAATCGATGATGCATTCGGTATTGAGCGCGGACTGATGACCACGATTCACGCCTATACCAATGATCAGAGTATTTTGGATTTTCCGCACACTGATCTACGTCGTGCACGTGCGGCGGCACTGAACATGATCCCCACGAGCACTGGTGCTGCAAAAGCAATTGGACTGGTAATGCCACACCTCAAAGGAAAGCTTGATGGTTACGCCATGCGAGTGCCCGTTCCTACTGGTTCAGCAACGGATCTCACCGTCGAATTGAAGAAGTCTGCTACCAGAGACGAAATCAATGCGGTGGTTAAGGCCGCCGCCGACGGCCCACTTAAGGGCATCTTGCAGTACACCGAAGATCCCATTGTTTCAACCGATATCGTCACGGATCCATCTTCATGTATTTTTGATGCATCCTTGACCATTGTGAACGGCAACATGGTCAAGGTGCTCGGTTGGTATGACAACGAATGGGGATATAGCAACCGAATCGTTGACCTCGTCACATTTGTTGGTGCCAAGCTCTAGTGCGAGGTTTGAGCGATCTCGTACTAAAAGATTCCACTATTGCATTGCGGTGTGACTTCAATGTTCCATTGAACGCCGAGGGTGAAATTACTGATGACTTACGCATCACGGCTGCACTGCCAACGATTAATGCGTTACGGGAAGCCGGTGCGCGTGTAATTATTTTGTCTCACTTGGGACGGCCTAAGGGCGCTGTCGAAATAGAATTCTCCTTAGTACCGGTGGCACAGCGACTCTCGCATTTACTAGGAATCCCTGTGACTTTTTCACCGGACTCTTCCGAGGATCTTGCCTTGATCGAGAGCCTTGATGCTGGTGATGTTGCGCTCCTTGAAAACGTGAGATTCGACTCAAGGGAAACGAGC
>CAMAVT010000075.1 GCA_945861775.1 Bifidobacterium breve | reverse complement strand
TCCGTTAGCCCTCGAGGAACATTCGGCTATGGAAGAAAGACAAAAATTCCTCACCGAGCAGTTGGAAGATCTCAAGAAAACTCGTGATGACCTACTCGACATCGTCAAGGAAGTTGATGCACGTGTTGAGCAGGTATTCACGGAGGCTTACACCGAAATTGCACGGGAATTTGAAGGGGTGTTCTCACGACTATTTCCTGGAGGAGATGGTCGACTAATCCTCACCGATCCAAGTAACATGCTGACCACCGGTGTTGACGTTGAAGCCCGCCCACCGGGCAAAAAAATCAAGCGTCTTTCCTTGCTCTCTGGTGGTGAGCGCTCTCTCACAGCGGTAGCGTTCCTCGTTGCCCTATTTAAGGCTCGTCCATCGCCATTTTATGTCCTTGACGAAGTTGAGGCTGCACTTGACGACGTCAACTTGGGCAGATTGATCGACATCATTGAAGAGCTGCGTTCGTCTTCACAGCTGATCGTCATAACCCATCAAAAGCGAACCATGGAAATAGCGGACGCGCTCTACGGGGTATCCATGCGTGGCGACGGTGTTACTCAGATTATCGGTCAACGCCTTCGTGAGGCAGAGCCCGCTTAATGGATTCCTTAACGCTCGTCATTGTCGTCTCGATCGTCCTGATCGGTTGTGTCGTCGGTGCGGCTGTAGCTTTTTACCGATCTAAAGCGACCAAATCAATTACTCCACGGCCTAGGCCAGGAATTGACTACTCGCCAGGAGTCGGAGATGACGACTCGGAACCCCGCGACACCGCTCGAAAAACCGTAGAAACAATTCTGATCCCCGACCTATTGGCTGACCCGACAACCACAATCGAGGAAATCACCCCGGCCTTATGGGAAGCTGAAGTCCCAGAACCGGCGCTCGGGCGTATGCATAAACTTCGCGCCCGCTTGGCCCGATCAAATGGTGTTTTCAGTAAAGGCCTGCTGGGGCTTCTCACAAGTGGCAGTCTTGATCAGCAGACATGGGATGACGTCGAGGCGACACTGCTCGGGGCTGATCTAGGAATCGCCGCGACTACAGAATTGATCGCTGCCCTTAAAGTCCGGATTGCACAACAAAATGATTCAAGTGAAGATTTTATGCGGCAAGCTTTGCACCAGGAGCTCGTCAATCTGTTAGGCCCAGATTTCGATCGCAATCTGCGAATCAACGTTGCCGATCGCCCTGCCGTCATTTTGGTGGTGGGGGTTAATGGCACGGGTAAAACGACAACCGTGGGAAAACTGTCCCGGGTACTCATTTCCCAAGAAAAGTCAGTGCTCATGGGCGCCGCAGACACTTTTCGGGCTGCGGCCGCAGAACAACTCCAGACGTGGGGGGATCGAGTTGGTGCAGCAGTGGTTCGTGGACCAGAGGGTGGCGACCCCGCGAGTGTGGCATTTGAGGCTTGTTCCATTGCGCGCGATGCCCAAGTCGATGTAGTTGTGATCGATACTGCCGGCCGACTACATACAAAAACTGGACTCATGGATGAACTGGGCAAAGTTAAAAGGGTGATCGAGAAGCAATCCCCCGTAGATGAGGTCTTGCTCGTACTTGATGCAACAACCGGTCAAAACGGACTCGTTCAAGCCAAAATATTTAGTGAGGTTGTCGACGTAACGGGAATCGTCCTCACCAAACTCGATGGTACAGCCAAAGGTGGAATAGTTATTTCGGTTCAGCGTGAGCTGGGAGTGCCCGTCAAATTGGTCGGTCTGGGTGAAGGCCCCGACGATCTGGCGCCATTTGACGTTGAAGAATTCGTAACAGCCCTGCTTAATTAACACGAAGTTCACATTCAGTTTCTTAATTCACATCAGTGAAACTTTCCGTAACACTTCTTGAAATAAGTCCGTAGCAATCTTTCGTCATGCGATCGGCAATGTGCCGTGGTATTCGCATTCGATAGGAGGACTTCTATGGATTCCGCATTAAATACGGGCGACACGGCCTGGATGTTGACAGCCGCCGCCATGGTGCTGCTCATGATTCCGGGACTTGCATTCTTTTATGGTGGGATGGTTCGTTCGAAATCTGTTCTGAACATGCTCATGATGGTGATGGGAGCCTTATTCATAGTGGGAGTTCTGTGGGTTCTCTTCGGTTACTCAATGACTTTCGGAACCTCAATTGGTGGCGTAATCGGTGACCCGACCGAGTTCTTTGGTCTGGAATCTTTAATGGCCGATGACCCTGAGTCGACCCTGCCCATTATGGCTTTCGTCGCATTCCAAGGAATGTTTGCTTGCCTGACGGTTGGACTTATCGCCGGAGCAATTCCAGATCGAACGAAATTTAATGGTTGGTTAATTTTTGGTGGGATCTGGGCAATTCTTGTCTACTTCCCCGTCGCGCACTGGGTTTGGGCCAGTGGAGGCTGGATCTTTGAAATGGGCGTAATCGACTTCGCCGGTGGCACCGCCGTCCACATCAATGCGGGAGCCGCAGCTCTTGCCTTGGCAATAGTGATTGGGAAACGAGCGGGCTGGCCAAGAACTCCTATGCGTCCACACAATTTGACGTTGGTCATGATCGGCGCAGGGTTGCTCTGGTTCGGTTGGTTCGGGTTCAATGCAGGTTCAGCACTGGCGGCAAATAACACCTCCGCGGTGGTCTTCCTCAATACCTTCGCAGCCACATGTGCTGCGGCAATTGGTTGGCTCGTTGTTGAAAAATTGCGTGACGGACATATGACAACCCTGGGTGCTGCTTCGGGAATCGTGGCAGGGCTGGTTGCCATTACGCCCGCATGCTCGGCCGTGAGCCCCGTCGGTGGTCTTATCGTGGGAGTACTTGCTGGAGTGATCTGCGCGCTCGCAGTCAGCCTGAAGTACCGCTTTGGATATGACGATTCACTCGACGTGGTGGGCGTTCACTTAGTTGGTGGACTTCTTGGCACGTTACTCATCGGATTCCTCGCGACCGACCTCGCACCGGCTGGCGTAAATGGCCTGTTCTATGGCGGTGGTGCGGAACAGTTGGGTAAGCAAGCCATCGGTGCCTTTAGCGTGATGGCTTACTCATTCGTTGTTGCTTTAATAATCGGTCTGATTCTCAAAGCGGCCGGTATTATGCGGATATCTCGAGATGACGAACTCTCGGGAATAGACCTTGTGGAGCACGCCGAGTCCGCTTATGAACTCGGGGACTCCGGCGGCGGCGGACATTTCGTTGGCGTTGGTGCAGGATCAGTACGTCGTGATCGAGAGGAAATCTGATGAAACTAGTTACAGCGATTATTAAGCCGTTCAAACTCGAAGACGTCAAGAATGCACTAGAGGCAATTGGAGTTCGAGGAATGACCGTCTCTGAAAGCTCGGGGTTCGGACGCCAAGGAGGGCATACGGAGGTTTACCGAGGTGCGGAGTACACGGTTGATTTGGTACCTAAGGTTCGGCTGGAAGTCCTGATTGATTCCGATCGACTCGACGAGGTACTTGATGCAATTACTAAGGGAGCCCACACCGGCAAAATCGGAGACGGCAAAGTGTGGGTAACTCCGGTCGAAGAAGTGATCCGGGTACGAACAGGGGAACGTGGCCACGATGCGCTGTAGTTCGCGGCAAAAAACTCCGTGAATCCTAAATCCATTAAGCGGTGCTCTGGGCAAAGTGGCCCAGAGCACCGCTTGGCATTGAGTAATGCCTTCGATTCATGGTTGGACACGCTATTTGAACACGCAATCATTAGTAGTAAGGCCTCGAGACAGAACTTCGCTCTAATTGCCGTGGGTAGTTACGGACGTCAAGAGTTGGGGCCTAGCAGTGATTTGGATCTCGTCCTCATCCACGAGGAGGGAGTAATCCCACATGAAGTCGCTGAGGCATTGTGGTACCCCATCTGGGATGCCGGCGTTGACCTTGATCACAGTGTGCGAAGTATTCCCACCGCGCGAAAAGTGGCAGCGGAAGACGTTAAGGCGTTTACAGGTTTACTTGACACTCGCTGGATATCAGGAAATGAGGAATTAGCACGAGAGCTACGCAATTCCATCCTTCACGACTGGCGCGCAAATGCAAAAAACGTACTTCCACAACTGTCACATTTGGTGGCCGAACGCAGGAAGACGCACGGTGAACTCTTTCAGTTACTTGAACCCAATATCAAAGAGTCTTACGGAGGTATCCGGGACGCGGGGATCTTGGGTCATTTAGGTTCCACTTGGTTAATCGACACCCCCCGGACCGAGTGGGAGGATTCAAGAAATTTTCTCCTAGATGTACGTGATGCCATGGCTTTGTCCTTGAGTGGTGATCGTCTACACATGCAGTCCCAAAACACTGTTGCGTTAGAGATGGGATTAGCGGATCCTGAAACTTTGTTGAGGCAGATTTATCTTGCTAGCCGCAAAATCGCTTATACGAGTGAGTTGACGTGGTACCGCATCAATGATTTACTCGATCGAGATGAACCTAATATTCGACAGTTGTTTTCGGGTTTACGGGGATCGTCAGGAAAAATTCGTGAACCATTGGCGCAAGGAGTAATCGACTCCGGAAGTGAAATTACGCTGGCGCGAAATGCTGATCTCGCCAGTGATCCGGGGCTCCTGCTTCGAGTTGCCGGGGCATCGGCTGTTGCCCAAAAACCAATATCGCCATTCTTGCTTGAACGAGAAGTGGCGATACGCGCGCCATGGGACCGCGAGATGCGAGAATCTTTTGTCTCGCTGCTTGGATCGGGCGCTGGACTACTCACTACTTGGGAAGCCCTCGATCTGCATGGAATTATCGAAAAGTGGTTTCCTGAATGGAGCATTCTGCGCTCCGCTCCTCAATTCAATGCCCTACATGAATTCACGGTTGACCGACACTTGATTGAGTGTGTTGTGCAAGCGCAATCTTTTGTCCGCACGGTTGAGCGACCAGATCTGCTGCTGGTGGCAGCGTTTTT
Organism: Bifidobacterium breve; assembly: GCA_945861775.1. Classification (GTDB taxonomy): domain Bacteria; phylum Actinomycetota; class Actinomycetes; order S36-B12; family S36-B12; genus UBA4592. The sequence goes on along the minus strand of CAMAVT010000075.1, from coordinate 5,926 downwards.
ACATGACATTGGGAAATGTCAAGATGGTGACCATAGCGAAATTGGTGCCGAAATGACGCGGGTAATGGCTCCCCGAATGGCATTTGATTTAGCCGATACCGAAATACTGGAACGGCTTGTACTCCATCATTTGTTGTTGCCGGATATAGCAACCAAGCGGGATCTTGATGACCCAGAAGTGATCAGCAATGTCGCATCCCTGGTGGGGGATACGGGAACACTTGATCTGCTTTTGGCCCTGAGTTTGTCTGATTCGCGAGCCACTGGGCCATCATTACGATCCCAATGGAGGGAGGGGCTTCTCAGGGACCTATCAAGAAGGGTTCGACTGCATTTAACCGGTGAGACTCGTACACCTGAATTAGTGGAGCCAACGGAAATTCAATTGAGGGCAGCCAATCAGGATGCCCTTTTTCTGGAAATTACGCGCGAAGATCACGGATTTCGGATAACGGTTGGCGCCCCTGATCAAATTGGACTTGTCGCAAAAGTTGCGGGCATATTGGCCATGAATCGACTTGCTGTGCGTGCGGCAAAAATCTCGACAGTCGGCGAGCGAGCAATTCAAGAATGGTACGTGCGCCCGTTATTCGGCGATCCTCCCGCGCACGAGATCCTATATACGGACCTTGTTCGCACTGTTGCTGGAACATTTGATGTTGAAGCCGCAATGGCGAAGCGGACACAACCGCGCACATTGAAAGCTGGAGGTGCATCGCCTGCCCAGGCCCAGGTAACGATCGAACGAGTTTCGGGGACTCAAGTGGCACTTGAAGTGCGAGCACCTGACGCGCCTGCCCTTTTGTACAGAATAGCGAGTTGTATCGCTCGAGAAGGCGTAGAAGTGGTCGGAGCCAAAATATCTACTCTCGGGGTCGACACCGTAGATGTATTTTTCGTGAAAGGGACTGGTGGTAGCGAACTTGATGAACCTAGCGCCCGGTCGCTGGTCAAGGCCCTTGAAAGTGAACTAACGCTCTTGCGGGACGGTACGCCCATTACCCTAGAGTGATGGTGAAGTTTTAGGGTTTGGCGTGAGAATTGTTTGCATGAAAATTTAAGGAGTGAATTTTGTTCGCAACGTTGTCTGATCGACTTGCGGTCACGTTTAAGGGCTTGCGGGGCAAAGGTCGGCTCAGTGAGGCCGACATTGACGCCACCGTACGTGAAATTCGTACAGCATTACTTGAAGCTGATGTCGCCCTACCGGTCGTACAGACCTTTTGCGCTGACGTCAAAGTTCGTGCTCTGTCGGTGGAAGTTTCCGGTGCCCTGAATCCAGCCCAGCAGGTAATCAAGATTGTCAATGAGGAACTCATCGGCATTTTGGGCGGTGAAACACGTCCTCTCGTTTTTGCTAAAAATGGTCCGACGGTAATTCTGTTAACCGGTCTACAAGGTGCGGGTAAAACCACACTGGCGGGCAAGCTTGCTCGGCACTTGGCTGCGCAAGGGCACACCCCGCTACTTGTTGCCGCTGACCTGCAACGCCCCAATGCAGTTGATCAGCTTCGTGTGGTGGGCGAGCGTGCTGGAGTTCCAACATTTGCGCCGGAACCAGGTAACGGGGTTGGCGACCCGGTCGCGGTCGCACGCGCCGGTAAGCAATTTGCCATTGACAAGGTGCATGACGTCGTGATTGTTGACTCCGCCGGGCGTCTAGCAATTGACAGCGAGCTCATGGCTGAACTGGCCAGTGTTCGTGACGCTGTACAGCCGGAGAACGTTCTTTTTGTCGTTGACGCGATGATTGGTCAAGACGCGGTAAATACAGCCCTCGAGTTTGAACGGCAGGTGGGTTTCGACGCTGTCGTTCTTACGAAGTTGGATGGTGACGCCCGTGGTGGCGCAGCACTTTCTATCGTGTCCGTTGTTGGAAGACCGATCATGTTCGGTTCCACCGGCGAGAAAATAGAGGACTTTGAAGTCTTCCACCCGGACCGCATGGCATCCCGCATCTTGGACATGGGTGACCTCATGTCCCTCATCGAATCGGCCGAGCGGGCATTTGATGCTGAGAGCGCTGAGCGCCTATCCCAAAAAGTAGCTGACGGTGAAGACTTCACCCTCGATGACTTCTTAGAGCAAATGCAGGCTGTTAAGAAAATGGGTTCGATTGGCAAACTCATGGGAATGCTGCCAGGCATGGGGGAGATGAAAGCCCAACTGGAACAGGTGGACGAACGTGAACTGGATCGCGTCGCGGCCATTATTCAATCAATGACCCCGGCTGAACGAAATGATCCCAAAATCCTCAATGGGTCACGGCGGGCAAGAATCGCGGCAGGCTCAGGCTCCAAGGTTTCCGATGTAAACGGTCTGATTGAGCGTTTTGGTCAAGCCCAAAAAATGATGAAGCAGATGGGTAAGGGGGGTATGCCGGGTATGCAGGGTATGCCAGGTATGCAGGGTATGCCGGGCATGGGCATGGGGGGCGGTAAAAAGTCCAAGGGGAAGCAGCCCAAGAGTCAAAAACTAGCCAAGGGTGCCAAAGGCCGAAGCGGGAATCCAGCCAAACGTGCAGGACTTGGAGGGTCCGATTCGGATCCGTCGTCGCCGCCAGATTTGGGCTCACTGCCACCGGAACTCAAAAAATTGCTCCAGTAGTCCCGGGTGGGGGAATCGACGAAATCTGGGTCGGGTAGCATTACGTCGCTATTGAACGAGATCGGTCCCTCTCAACCGGTCACGAACAAGTCCGCACGATTCGAAATCAGTACATGTCCCCACGTGTAGTGCATTCGCTTCACCCATTATTAGAGGAGAAATGCCCACCGTGGCCGTAAAAATTAAGCTTAAAAGAGTCGGAAAGATCCACGCCCCCCAGTACCGGATTGTGGTTGCTGACGCTCGCACCGCGCGTAATGGCAGGGCGATTGAAGAGATCGGTATTTACCAGCCAGTGTCTAACCCCAGCATCATGCAGGTGAAGTCAGACCGCGCGCAGTATTGGCTCGGCGTCGGCGCTCAACCAACCGCTGCTGTAGAAGCGATCTTTAAAGTGACCGGTGACTGGCAGAAGTTCAAGGGCCTCCCTGGCGCTGAAGGCACACTTCAGGTCGCACCTCCCAAGCCCAGCAAGATGTTGGCCTTTGAAGCCGCAGTCACCGATGCCGCCAATGCCCCCAAGACCACAAAGCCTAAAAAACTTGAAGTCAAAGAACCTGTTGCTAAAGAAGTTGTCGTCGCAGAAGCTGCAGACGTCGTTGACGTCGTCGAAGCTGTTGTTGAACCTGCAGTCGACGTCGTTGAACCAACCGAAGACAAGGTTGATGAGGTAGGTGCTGAAGAAGCTGCCAAGGAAGAGTCACCCAAGGAAGAAACTTCCTGATGCTCGAAGATGCCTTAGCCCATCTGGTTCGTGGGATTGTTGACAATCCCGACGACGTCAGCGTTACTTCTCGCGCTGATCGTCGCGGAAAGTCGGGTCAAGCACTTGACGTTCGGGTGAATCCGGCCGACATGGGACGGGTAATCGGCCGATCGGGTCGCACCGCAACCGCACTTCGTACTGTCGTTTCGGCGATCAACGAGGGTCGCGGAGTGAGGATCGACTTCCTCGACGCAGCTGAGCGCTAGCCCACGTGCAGGTCACGGTTGGCCGCATTGGCAAACCGCATGGAATTCGCGGTGAAGTTACCATCGAAGTTCGTACAGACGAACCAGAACTCAGGTTCGCCCCAGGCACAACACTGAAGCGCGAAAGTGGTTCGGATCTCATCGTTTCTGATTTTCATTGGCACAGTGGTCGGGTGTTGCTCAAGTTCCTAGGCGTTGATTCCCGCAGTGCCGCGGAGGAACTGCGTAACAGCATCCTGACCGTTGAGCGCACCGAAGACGAAGTGCCATCTGAAAATGACGAGTATTACGACTCCAATCTCATTGGCTGTCAGGTTAAGACACTCGCTGGGGAAGTGATCGGCCACGTAATCGACGTCCTGCATCTGCCAAGCCAGGAGGTTCTCGTCGTGGGAACAGGCGGTGACGCTGGTACGGAGTATTTGATTCCATTTGTGGAGAGCATCGTTCCAAACGTTGACGTGGTCTCGAAAATCATCATGGTTGATCCACCGGATGGATTACTCACCGAGGACATAGCCAGTGAAGATTGATGTAGTTTCACTCTTTCCTTCCTACTTGGACCCTTTAAACCTGTCTCTATTGGGAAAAGCTCAAGAGCAAGGAATTGTCGAGATTGTGATTCACGATTTACGTGATTGGGCAACAGATCAACACCGAACCGTGGATGACACTCCCTATGGTGGTGGGCCCGGGATGGTGATGTCCCCTGTTGTTTGGGGTGAAGCCCTAGATTCAATTCGGCATCAGGCGATGGTTGATCCGGTACTGATAATTCCCACTCCATCGGGTCAGCCATTTGATCAGGTTCTTGCGGCGAGTTTGGCAGGCGAAGAGCACTTGGTTTTCGCCTGCGGTCGGTATGAAGGTATTGATTCACGGGTGGGAATGCACTATTCGCAGGATAAAAGATGGAATTCGGTGCGAGAGGTCAGCATTGGTGACTACGTCCTGGCTGGGGGCGAGGTGGCCTCACTGGTCATGATCGAAGCCATTACTCGGTTAATCCCAGGCATCCTGGGCAACCCGGAGAGCGTGATCGACGATTCATTCTCACGGCTTGATTCCCTCATTGAGGGCCCGGTATTCACCAAGCCACCCAGCTGGCGTGGCCTTGAAGTTCCCGAGGTGTTGCGAAGTGGGAATCACGGCCGCGTCGCACAGTGGCGCAAAGATCAAGCGCAGGCGCGCACCGAAACCTTTCGACCCGATCTACTCACAGATGTACCCGAGCCCCCGCACTAAGTCCATGGGGCGAAACGTGTTCATTGGGCATATGGCACACTTTGGACGCTAGACATACCGGTTATCTGCCATAGGGGATCCGATCAGTCAGCATTTTGTCAATAATTTACACCGCACATGACCAATGGCGTGGGCAGGAAGAAGTACAAATGAAGACTCTCGATGTAGTAGATGCAAGTTCATTCCGTGACGATATCCCGGCTTTTCGCGCTGGAGACAATCTAAAGGTCTACGTAAAGGTTGTTGAAGGAAACAAAACTCGTGTCCAGATGTTCCAAGGCGTGGTAATTGGCCGCCATGGTTCCGGACTTGGTGAGACCTTCACCGTACGTAAGGTGTCCTACGGTGTTGGAGTGGAACGTAAGTTCCCTGTCCACACGCCCATTATTGAAAAGATTGAAGTTGCGAGTCGCGGCGATGTTCGCCGGGCCAAGTTGTATTACCTCCGCGGTTTGAAGGGCAAGAAGGCAAAGATTCGCGAATTGCGCGAAACTCCTAAGGAAGTCGCAACAACTGAAAGTTAAGTTACTTGCCGAGTCCGGTTTTAACTGAATGAGATATTTTCTGAGCGCCATAGTGGGAGTCTTCCTGCTATGGCTTTTCAGTTTATTCATCATTCAACCTTTCGTGATCCCCACGGAATCAATGCAGCCTTCGCTCAATCCGGGAGATCGAATCCTGGTAAACCGAACTGCATTTTGGTCAAACCCCATCTCACGTGGTGATCTCGTGGTATTTGACGGCGCAGATAGTTTTAGTTCCGAGCCCGGTAACTTCGTGAAAAGAGTCGTGGGGCTTCCCGGTGATCGTGTTGTGTGTTGTTCAGAGTCCGGGGAAATAACGGTCAACGGGATTGCTATTGCCGAAGGCTCTTATCTCTACCCCGGGGATGCGCCAAGCCAACAGCAATTTGATGTCCTTGTTCCCGTGGGAAAGCTGTGGCTATTGGGGGATCACCGGTCACAATCCGCAGACTCGCGATCCCACCTAGGGGATCCAGGCGGTGGCTTTGTATTAGAGTCTAAGGTTGTGGGGCAAGCAAGTCTCATTATTTGGCCACCGGCTCGGTGGCAATGGCTTGACTCGCATTCATTCAAGGAGA
>CAMAVT010000074.1 GCA_945861775.1 Bifidobacterium breve | reverse complement strand
ATCACGCATTCATCGCTCATCGCAGGCACGTATGCCCCTCCCGCAGTGCATGAACCAAGAACTGCAGCGATCTGGGGAATGCTTCGGGCCGACATGATGGCTTGGTTATAAAAGATGCGGCCGAAGTGTTCCCGATCCGGGAAAACTTCGTCTTGGAGTGGGAGGAATGCGCCACCCGAATCAACCAAATAAATGCACGGTAAGCAGTTTTGTAAAGCTATCTCTTGAGCCCGAAGGTGCTTTTTGACCGTCATTGGGTAATAAGTTCCGCCTTTTACCGTGGGGTCATTAGCAACAACGACGACTTCACGACCGTGCACACGCCCAACACCGGTGACTATGCCCGCAGCGGGTGCTTCATCACCGTACAGGCCGAGGGCGGCTAGCGGGGAAAGCTCGAGAAAGGCTGAGCCGTGATCCAGAAGTGCATCGATACGTTCACGAGTAAGAAGTTTCCCGCGCTCGACATGGCGCACGCGGCTGATTTCTGGCCCTCCGAGGGAAGCTGTTGCGAGGTGGGCCCGTAAGTCTTCGACGAGCCCGCGCATGCTGTTCGCGTTCCGTGCAAACGCTTCGGAGGTTGGATCGACCGCAGATGTGAGAACCGGCATGTCACCTACCTAACGATGGTGTGGAATCAGAACTTGACACTGCCTCAAGCCCTCGTAACTATAGTCGCGCGTCGAAGTGGACCGGGCAGAGTTCGGCGCGTTCGACGTTTTCGAACCATATGATTGTAATCACATAATTATGAGGGCCTCTAATGGCACGTGCAGAAACATGGTCAACACCCGTCAATGCAGGGGATTCGGCTGTGCAGGGTTACAATTTGCGTAGCTCTAATGAAGTTGTTGGAGAAACCTGTTGACCTGATTGTGAAATCGCTGGGGAAGGCGTCATTCACAACAGGGAGGTCAACATGTCAGCAGTTAGTTACTCACGCAGTGGATCTGGTTCCGCTCAGAGTCGTGGTGTGGTCTTCGTCCACTCATGTCCGAATGCAGTTGCACCCCACCTTGAATGGGCAATGGCCAAGGTTTTGGGCGCCGATGTGCCGATGAAGTGGGCGCCGCAGCCGATTGCACCTGGCCAACTGAGAAGTCACATTATTTGGGCCGGGAAACAAGGTATGGGTTCTCGAATTGCAAGTTCACTTTTGTCTTTTGGTCAGGTGAGGTATGAAGTAACCGAAGATCCCAGTGACGGTCATGAAGGTGAACGGTTTGCGGCAACCCCTGAGCTTGGGCTCTTCCGAGCCACAATCGGGGCCCACGGTGACGTCATGGTGCACGAAGAGCGCCTGCGCAGTCTGCTCGTGCAATTAAGAGCGACGGGTGAATCTGTGGCCGAGGATATTCGACGGCTGATCGGGCAACCCTGGGATGAAGAACTTGAAGCATTCCGCATGACACATTCCGACTCTAATATTCGCGTGCTGCACAACGTGTCTTAAACCCGATTGCCTGATCCAGCAACATGGAGGGGAATTTTTACAAGGGAATGTTGCCATGGGCGCCGCGGGCACCCGGTGTGTCCAGGATTACTTGAGCGACAGCTCGCCTGGTGAGTTTTGGGTCAACAACACAATCGACGACTCCCAAGTCAACGGCTCGTTTAATTCCACCGGAGATCACTTCATGTTCTGCTGCCAGTTCGAGTTCAACCTGCTCACGACTATCTTCGGGGATATCAGCTAAACGGCGTCGGTGCAGAATCCGGATGGCAGCAACGGAGCCCATGACGGCAACTTCAGCATTTGGCCAAGCAAACACCTTGGTCGCACCTAGCGAAGATGAATTCATGGCGACAAAAGCGCCTCCGTAGGCCTTTCGGGTAACAACGGTGACTCGGGGGGTGACACATTCGGCGAATGCGTGCAAAAGTTTTGCCCCGCGACGCACAACGCCTTCCCACTCCTGCCCAAGTCCTGGGAGATAGCCAGGGACGTCAACGAGTACAACAAGAGGCACCCCGAATGCGTCGCACATGCGGACAAATCGAGATGCCTTTTCGGCACTGGAGGAGTCAAGGCAACCGCCAAGTCGCAGGGGGTTGTTGGCAACAACTCCGATTGTTCGCCCGCCGAGCCGGCCTAGACCCACGACAATATTGGGGGACCAATTGGTGTGAATCGCCACGAATGAGTCAAGGTCAACAAAAGCTTCAACAAGGGGGTGTACGTCATAGGCGCGACGGGATGATTCGGGAAGGAGTTCCCCTAGATCGCGGTCGGCGATACTGCTGAGGTCAAGGGATCCTTGGTGGCCTAAGAGTTTGACGAGTTGAATGCCTTTGTTGATGGCTTCTTCTTCACTGTCGGTCGTGATATGAACAACTCCGCTGCGACGGCCGTGTGGTTCAGCCCCGCCTAACCGATCCATGTCAACGTCTTCACCGGTGACCGAGCGAACGACTTCAGGCCCGGTAACAAAAATGCGCCCGGCTGGGCCAAGAACCACTATGTCGGTCAACGCTGGGCCGTAGGCTGCGCCACCGGCTGCAGGGCCAAGCACAATGGAAATCTGGGCGACCTTGCCACTTGCCTGGGTCATCGCTAGAAACGTACGACCGACACCATCAAGGCTCGCAACACCTTCACGCAGGCGAGCGCCACCGGAATGCCAAATCCCGACAATGGGAGCGGAGTCAGCCAGTGCTCGGTCATATGCGGTGACAATTGCTCGGCAGCCGACCGCGCCCATCGCTCCACCTTGCACGGTTGGATCAGTGCAGAAAGCAACACAGTGCACACCACCTGCGGTTCCCACCGCAGAGAGAACCCCGCTGTCGTCAATCGGAGTGATCGCGGTGAATTCACCGTCGTCAAAAAACTTAGCAAGTCTTACTAGGGGCGATCGCGGATCCAGTTCGGTTTCTTGCGTCGCCGTTGTCATGTTAGACACTCCTGAAAATTACGGCGACGTCGTGTCCACCAAAACCGAATGAGTTATTTAGGACTGCGATGTCACCTTGTGGCAGGTCAACGGGACCGTTATGACCTACGTTGAGATTTATTTCGGGATCAATGTTGTCCAGATTTGCGGTAGGTGGTGCTTTTCGGTCCCGCATCGCGAGGATGCTGTAAATCGATTCGATCGCGCCGGCTCCACCCAGTAGGTGACCCGTCATGGATTTTGTTCCAGCAACATAAACGGTGTCTGTGGCACTGCCGAGTGCACGCCTGATCGCAGTCGCCTCGGCGATATCACCTTGCGGCGTTGAGGTTGCGTGCGCGTTGATATGTGCAATATCTGCTGGGGTAAGTCCCGCCTCTTCGAGAGCGAAAGTGATTGCGCGCGCAGCACCCGCACCCTCTGGGTCGGGTTGGGCAATATGGTGTCCGTCACTGGTCAGTCCGGCACCCGCGTATCGACCAAGGATCTCGGCCCCCCGCGCTCGGGCATGTTCTTCTGATTCAAGGATAAGTATTCCGGCCCCTTCGCCCATGACGAATCCGTCACGATCGATGTCATACGGACGTGAAGCTGCTTGCGGGTCGTCATTTCTGGTGGACAATGCGCGCATCGCGGCAAACCCGGCCATGGTGATCGGGTGGATTGCGGCTTCGGCGCCGCCGGCTATCACTATGTCAGCCCTGCCACTTTGAATCATCCGGGCGGCATAGGAAATGGCTTCAGCGCCCGATGAACAAGCGCTCACCGGGGTGTGAACTCCGGCTCGAGCGCCGAATTCCAAACCGACTATCGCCGCTGGGCCGTTGGGCATGATCATGGTGACCATGTGTGGGGAGATTCGGGAAGGACCGCGCTCAAGTAAAATGTCGTATGACGCCATGAGCGAAGTAATTCCGCCAATACCGGTCGCGATAACGGTGCCAAGGCGCTCTGGATCAACTTCGGGGGAACCCGCGTTGGCCCACGCTTCCCGCGCCGCAATAAGCGCTGACTGCTGAGAGCGATCCATGCGGCGGGTTTCATGCTTTTCAAGAATTGTGAGTGGATCAACGGCCAAAATTCCGGCAATTTTTGCTGGGTGATCTTTGACCCACGGTTCGTCAATTACGGTGATGCCGGGCCGACCGGCGAGGATTGCTTCCCAATTTGATTCAACGTCACCACCGACAGGGGTGGTCATCCCCATGCCGGTCACTACAACTTCGCGGGACATGTAATCCTCCAAATAAATGAATTGTTAAATGCATTTTTTAGTGGGTGCCAGTGTCAGTGAAAAGTCCAATGACTTCACTGACACTGGCCACACCAAGATGTTTCGCCAAATTGTTTGGCATCAAGTTTCGGTTTAGGAATTTGCCTCAATGTATGTCACTGCGTCACCGACGGTGACGAGGTTCTTTGCATCAGCGTCAGGGATTTTTACGCCCCATTTGTCTTCTGCTGCCATGACAACTTCCACCATGGAGAGTGAATCAACGTCTAAGTCGTCAACGAATCTCTTTTCCATTGTGATCTGATCAACGGGAACACCGGCAACTTCGTTAACGATTATTGCAAGACCGCTTAATACTTCTTCCTGGCTCATTTCATACCTTTCATTGTCGAGTGTTGTTATCCCGCATTTTCTGTGCGGAAACCTAGGGGAGCGTAACAACCTGCGCTGCGTGGACAAGGCCTGATCCAAATCCAACGAGTAGCGCGGTGTCACCTGATTTTGCTTCGCCACTTTGCAGCATGGCATCCATGGCTAAAGGTATTGATGCGGCAGAGGTGTTGCCCGTGGTGATGATGTCCCGGGCGACCTTGACTTTCTCAGGGAGATCAAGAGCTCGAACGAGGGCATCCGTGATCCGATTATTTGCCTGGTGGGGGATGAATACGTCGAGGTCTGCGGCGGTGATACCCGCAATTTCGAGTGCTTGGTTGATCGCCTTCGGCATTTCTCCCACAGCCCAACGGAACACTTGCTGACCCGCCATGACCGTGGTGGGGTACTCGCTCACGATCCCGTCCCGGTAGTCCGTCATAGAAGCGCTCACGGTAATTGCATCTTTTTGGCTTCCGTCACCACCCCACACGGTTGGCCCAATACCTGCGGTCTCCGAAGGTCCAATGACAACGGCTCCGGCGCCGTCCGCAAAAATAAATGCAGTTCCCCGATCGTGCTTGTCGACATAGTCGGTGAGGCGTTCAACACCGACCACCACAATGAACTTGGCGCTACCGCCGCGGATGAGATCGGCAGCCATTCCGACTCCAAAACAGAAGCCCGCACAGGCTGCAGACAGGTCAAAAGCGGGGGCGCCACGAGCGCCAATGAGGTCACCTACCTCAACAGCGGCAGACGGGAATGCATATGGGTGGGAAACGGTTGCCAGCATGATCAGTCCAACATCAGATGCAGAAATACCGGCTCGCTCAATGGCAACTTTTGCCGCTTCTGCAGCCATGTAAACAACGGATTCACCCTCGCCGGCCCAGCGCCGTTCGGTGATCCCGGATCTTTCACGAATCCATTCATCTGAAGAATCGATGAGTTCACACACTTCAGCATTAGTTACTGCGCGCCTGGGACGGTAGCTGCCAACCGAATAGATACGCGCATGCTTGGCACCTGCGACAGTGTTAAGCGTTGGCATGTTCTCCCTTAATTGATGTGATTGTTGGGCGGATCACTAGGCGGGCTGTGCTGTGGGGTGTAAGCGAAGTAGTGGCGCGCCGGGGGAAACAGGATCTCCGTCTTGGGCGAGCCACTCAATCACGACGCCACCATGTGGTGCGTGAATGGGAATGAGTTCGCGGGAAGTTTTTATGGATCCAATGTGCACGTTGGGTTGGAGCGAATCACCTTCTGCGTAAGTGCTGTCGGCTGACGTGAAGATTCCTTTAGCTGGTGAAATCACTAGCCGCCAGGTGGGACTGGTTTCAATCATTGACTTAACCCCGTGCTTTTCAATCAACTTCCACGCAGCCGGGAGGTCATCGGGGGTTTTGAGCGCCAGGGTCTCAACACCGGGCATCGCCCGCTTGGCCAAGTTGGTCAGCGTTCCGGCGGGTGGGATTTCAATCATTGCGGTGACGCCGAGGTCAAGCATTGTTTGCATGCAGAGATCCCAGCGAACTGGTTGAGCCACTTGGGAAACAAGGCGGCGAACAACCGCGCGACCGTCGTGGACGATTTGACCGTCGCCATTGGAAATCAATCGAATCCGGGGATCGTGGGTGCTCATTGCATTGCCGATTCGGCCAAGCGTCGCACTGGCGCTTGCCATGTGCTCGGTGTGAAATGCCCCGGCCACCTCGAGGGCTCGAACCCGCGCACCCTCGGGTGCCACAAAGTTATCGAGCTGCGCTTTTGTTCCCGCAACAACAATTTGGCCGGCGCCATTAATGTTTGCGCAGGTCAGCCCGGCTTGGCTTGTAGCAGCGATGACATCTTCTTGATTCCCACCAAGGACCGCGGCCATACCGGTCGCGGTGACGGCGGAGGCTTTTGCCATTGCTATGCCTCGTTCGCGAACGAAGACCATTGCTTGCTCTGCTGTAAGAACACCTGCACCAACGGCCGCGGTTATTTCACCAACCGAGTGGCCAGCTCCAGCACCGATTGAGGCAAAAGCCGCCGAGGGGTGGGGGAACAGGCTGAGCAGGGTGACCAGTCCGGCACCAACAATGAGTGGTTGGGCAATTGCCGTGTCACGAATAGTGTCAGCGTCAGAGGTGGTCCCGTGGGCGCGTAAATTAATCCCGCTCACGAGTGAGAGCCAATCAAGTCGCTCGGCAACACCGGGAACATCCAGCCAAGGGGTGAGGAATCCGGGAGTTTGGGTACCCTGTCCGGGCGCAACGACTACAAGCACGTGCCTACCTTTGCGTAGATAACCGCTAACTCTGGGCGCCTATGCACCAATAATTAGCCCGGATCTTTGTAGGAAACCTACAATACCTCAGCTGTTCTGGTTGATTCGGCCAAGGACCAGGGCCAGTCGGACGGTAAATGCATCTCGGGGATCGGTGAGATCGTAACCAATTAAGTCACCAATCCCCTTGATTCGGTAGCGGATCGTATTTGCATGGACAAATAGAGCCCGGGCACTCGCTTCAAGGGATTGCCCGTTCTCCAAGTAACTTTCGGCGGTGTCACACAAAGTTGGATCATTACTGAGTGGGTTATAGATGTTTTCGATGATCTGCGAGCGGGCGTTGTCTTCGCCCATGAGCGCCCTTTCGGCGAGGAGTTCCCCCGCGAATACCGGACGCGGAGCATGCGGCCACGCGCGCGCCGCCGCGACCCCGGAAAGGCAAGTGCGGGCTGCAACGCCCAAGTCGGCCAGTCCGTTGACCGACTCGGTAACCACGACGGGGCCGGGGCCGAAATAGGGGGTCATCAGGCGGTGGGATGCGTGTGGGTCAAGGCCGACCCCGCCAATAATGACCAACATCACTGGACCGTGGATCCCGGTGAGTAGGTCCAGGGAATGACTTCTGGCTGCCCGGCGCATCACTGACAGTGATTCTTGATTGTCTGAATCTGGCGGGGAACCGGCCAAGACAAGCGCCGGTCGATCTTGAGCCCAGCCAAGGGCTGCGATTCGGCTGAGAATTTCGCTGTCGTCGTCACTGCGAATCAGGGCATCAAGAATCAGCGCTTCAAGGCGAGCATCCCAGGCTCCCCGTGCTTCGGCCGCCCGCGCATACACTTCGGCGGCACTGAATGCCACCTCTCGGGAGTACTGCAATGTTGCAATGCGGGCATGGGCGAGGTCTTCACCGGTTAAGAAAGTGTCGAGTTGGCTTTCTACCGCATCAATTGTGGTTCGCACCAGCTCAACAGTTTGTTCAAGGGAAATCACCCGGGCAAGTTCACGCGGTGCCGCACCGAATACGTCGGCGGTCAGCTTTGGCACCGTGGCATCGGGTGACTTCGCCCAATTGGAGTACCAACTCATGAAAGCACCAATGCCGGCCTGGGCAACAACTGCGACCCAAGCCCGCTGATCTGCACTGAGTTCGCGGTACCAGGGAAAAACTTCCATCCGTTTTACAGCCAGCGTTCCCAAGTCCCCTGAGGCAGCCTGCATGCGGGTAATCAAGGAATCGAGATCCTCCATTAAAAATGGCTCATTAACCTGTTGTTACACCAATAATGGAACCAACGGCGTAGGTGACTCCGGCAGCGCCAACGCCCCACAGCAATTGACGCATCGCACTAAAGACAATGCCTCGGCCGGAGAATTTTCCAACAAGTCCACCTACGACGCACAGTGCAATTACCGCTGCAACAATTGCGGTGTAAAAAGCTGCTGAACCTTGAAGGAAAACATAGGGAAGTACTGCAACGCTCGCCCCGATGGTAAATGAAATGAAACTCGAGATGGCGACTCGGACGGGTGAACCCAGTTCATCGGGGTTGAGCCCGAGTTCTTCACGTACCAAGGTGTCTAAAGCAGCCTTCGGATCAGACATGATTGTGTCCGAAACCGCTTTTGCTTGGGCTCGATCGAGTCCCTTAGCGCGGTAAATAAGCTCAAGTTCTTTTGCTTCTTCTTCGGGCTTTTCCCGCAGCTCGGTAGCTTCCTTTTCGATTTCACGCATGAATAGGTCACGTTGGCTGGCCACGCTGACGTATTCACCGGCTGCCATGGAGAACGCGCCCGCGAGAAGCCCGGCGAGGCCGGCGAAAAGCACCGTACCGTTATCTAGGGAGCCATTCAAACTTGCACCGGCGAAGCCCATGACGAGCGCGGTGTTAGAAACCAACCCATCAGAGATTCCAAAGACGGCGGCGCGAACCGACCCGGAAGTATCAACTTTGTGCCAAGGCTCGTACCCTGTTGATGATTTCGCGGCCCGATATGTGATTGTGGGAATTGGAGCGCCCTGCATCATGCTGCGAAAAACTTCTGCATGCTCGCGTTCATCAACCGGCATTGAATCGAGTGCTTCGGGTTCATCGTCGTACATGCCGGCGTTAGCGCCTTCATTTTCCTCCAGTGTTCCCAGAACACTATTGAGGCCTGTTGCGCGGGCCATGTTCACAAGTTTTTGATCCGCTGGGTCAAGCACCATTGGGGCAGGGGGAATATCGACTCCGTACTCGGCGAGCTTTTCCAACCAGTGCTCCGCATGGGCGTCTTCGATATCAGCAAGTTCAATTAATGCTTCGGCGCGATCTCCGGTAACCGTTTCTGCAAGCTGACGGTAAAGCAAAGACGCTTTGCGCTCGGCTTCTAGGTAGCGCAAAAAACGCTTGGGATCATTGCTCATGCTCAGCCCGAGCCCTCCGTGTTTCCTGCTTCTGCTGCCGCAGGATCAAGTAGTTGGTATTTGTTAATCGCTTGCGCGACCATTGACTTCTCGATTTTACCCGATGCGGCGAGAGACGCGAGAGTTTGAACGGTGATGGATTCAGCGTCAACGAGGAAGTGTCGACGAAGAGCGCCTCGAGTGTCGGAGAGCCCCCACCCATCGGTACCCAAACTGGCAAAATCGTTGGGGACCCATGAGGCTATTTGGTCTTGTACCGCCCGCATAAAGTCAGAAACCGCAACAACGGGACCGCTGGTATGGGCTAACCGCTCGGTGACATAAGCCTGACGCGGCTCCTGTTCTGGGTGGAGCAGGTTGTGACGATCAACCGCGAGGCCATCACGCCGTAGTTCATTCCATGAGGTCACCGACCAAACATCTGCACTGACTCCCCAATCCTGGAGCAGCAGGTCCTGGGCCTTGAGGGCCCATGGCACCCCAACGCCACTTGCCAGAATCTGCGCTTTAGGTCCAGATCCTGCGGACTCATTGAGCAAATACATGCCTTTGAGAATCCCGTCAACATCAACGTTCTCCGGTTCGGCCGGCTGCACATATGGCTCGTTATAGATCGTGAGGTAGTAGTAGACGTTTTCTGAGTTTTCACCGTACATTCGGCGAAGACCGTCTTTAATTATGTGGCCTAGTTCATATCCGTATGCCGGGTCGTAGGAAACAACTGCGGGGTTGGTGCTCGCCAACAGAATCGAGTGACCGTCTTCATGTTGCAGTCCCTCACCATTTAATGTCGTGCGTCCAGCGGTCGCGCCTAAGACAAACCCGCGAACCATTTGATCTCCTGCTGCCCAGAAAGCATCACCTGTTCGCTGGAAACCAAACATCGAGTAGAAGACATAAACCGGGATCATGGGTTCGTCATGTGTTGAATAGGAGGATCCGACTGCCGTGAACGAGGCAACCGAACCTGCTTCGTTGATTCCTTCGTGCAAAATCTGGCCGTCAATTGCTTCTTTGTAGGAGAGCAGTAATTCGCTGTCAACGGATTCGTATTGTTGACCGTGCGGCGAATAGATCTTGGCTGTTGGAAAAAGTGAATCAATCCCGAAAGTGCGTGCTTCGTCGGGGATGATCGGCACGAATCGAGCGCCGATGTTTTCATCTTTGATGAGATCTTTGAAAAGTCGAACGAATGCCATTGTGGTCGCGATTGGTTGATTGCCTGATCCACGCTTCATCACGTCGTAGACCTTGTCGCCGGGTAGCACCAGTGGTCGTGAGGTTTCACGGCGTTGGGGGAGTGAGCCTCCCAGTTGACGGCGTCGCTCCATCATGTACTGGAGATTCTCGTCTTTTAGCCCTGGGTTGTAATAGGGGGGCAGGTAGGGATCGGCTTCCAATTGGGCATCAGAGATGGGAATGCTTAACCGGTCACGGAAGTCTTTGAGGTCTTCCAATGACAGTTTTTTCATTTGATGGGTTGAGTTGCGCCCCTCAAAGCTTGAGCCAAGTTTCCAGCCCTTCACCGTTTTAGCAAGAACGATTGTTGGCTGACCTTTTGTTTCAGTTGCCGACTTGTATGCCGCATACATCTTGCGATAGTCGTGGCCACCGCGGGAAAGATTCCAGATATCTTCGTCGGACCAGCTT